>JAVWBZ010000030.1:0-11396 GCA_036649255.1 Bacteroidales bacterium | reverse complement strand
TCTCTGGAAAATTTCATTTTTATCTATTATGGTATCTGTATAATATGTTTGTATCAAGTTGCTTATAAATTCATTATCGCATCCCCTGTTTTTATAATCTTGTATAAGTCCTTGTCCTGTTTCTATAAAGTTTTCTCTGCTGTGTTGATAGGGATTATAGTCACACGAATCTTGGGAAAAAGAGGCCCCCCAAATCAAAACAGTGAAGGAGGTTAAGATGATTTTTTTCATTTTTCCATCTCCTTTCTTTTCATCTCTATATACTGAAAAATCCATTTTGCTTGTTTGGCTATAAATTCATCTTTACTGCTGGTTAATTCTCTAAGAATTTGAAATGCTTCATCACTTCCGATAGCAGCCAAACCGTAAATGGCACTGTGTATATTGCCCTGTTTACCACTTTTTACAGCTTCCACAAAAATAGGATAGGTTACATCAGATACTCCAAGTTCGGCAAGCCGTAATGCCGCTATTAATCTTGAGTTCTCAAATTGCAAGTAATAGGTGAAAAATTTGATGGCCATATCTCCACCAATCAAATAATAATCCCACATACATTTTTCACTCTCCTTATTATTGTCGTAACAAAAACAATCCAGTACGGTAACCGCCTCGTTGATTAAATCAGAACGATTGTTATAAACCCCCAAAGTTACATAAGCTCTGGCCAATGTCAGTTTTTCATTGACAGACAAGGTGTCTCTCTTCTCGTACTCCCGAAAGACTGGTATGAAATTGAGATTTCTTCTCCATGACAAAAATCTGATGGCATTACACC
Source organism: Bacteroidales bacterium (assembly GCA_036649255.1). Lineage (GTDB taxonomy): Bacteria > Bacteroidota > Bacteroidia > Bacteroidales > WCHB1-69 > JAVWBZ01. The sequence goes on along the minus strand of JAVWBZ010000030.1, from coordinate 10,618 downwards.
TGTTTTCTTCCAAAGAGTCTTTATGTGCCATATTAATAAAAAAATCATACGATTCTTGACAAAGGTAACGAGATAATAATTTTAGATAAAGATAGGTATCTCTCAATTCTCCACTCTTTTCCATAAAATGGATGGTGGTATAATAATCATTCATAATCTTTTGTACCTCATCACAACGGCTTGATTCCCCTTCTGTCATCAATTCCAAGCCGGTTTTAATATATTCCTCTCTTCTGTGTTGATAGGGATTATATTGATTTTCTTGCCCGCAGATCATTCCCATGATTAACAATAGGGTGGTGGTTAAGATGATTTTTTTCATTTTTCATTTCCTTTCTTCCTTTTTTCCATTTTTTTCTCCAATTCTATAACATATAAAGTTAACTCTTCAATTTTTTGTAATAAAATAGCATTCATTTCACCCAGTTGGATGCCCTCTTTTTCAACTTCGGAAGCGGAAGGTACATTAGGTAAATGACCGTTTTTTTGAATATATTCTTCGGTTTCTTTCAGTGTCATTAAACGGTATTCTTTGTTAAAAACGTAATCAGGCCAATTGGAAAGTGTTACCAATATTTCTTTTGCTTTTAAGGTTCCGTTTGATTTCAAATTCAATTTAATGGAATTTACCATTTGCTGATCGGTAAGAGTTTTATTGGAGGCTCCTGTAGTTGGAACGGTTGCAATAAAAAGTTCGCCTTGTACATTGCTCCATATTACGGTTGCGCCATTGTTGGCTCCGTCATTTAATAAATTCCAGGCTCCGTTGTTTCGTTGAGCGTTAAATCCGATGTAACCGTTTCCCCATAGCATTCCACTTCCTACTGCGGCCCCCAGTGTTACCGTATTTAAATAGGTGCCCACGGTCAAAGTAGAATCTATAAATGAACGCCCTTTTACGGTTAATTGTTTTCTAACACAAGTAGTTCCATCTATATCTAATTTATATTGGGCAGGGCTGTATCCAATGGAAATATTTCCATTGGGCCTGATGGTGAAACCACCTCCGATACCGCCGATAAATAAATTGGCATTTTCTTTCTGGTTTATAGAAATGGCATTGTCGGTTTGTTGAATGATGAAACCGTCGCTATGGGTTGTACCTGTGGCAGGATTGGTCATTTGAAATAGATTGGCGTAAGATAGAGGGGCAGCTAATTCCATCGCAGACAGTGAGGCTGTGAGATTTTGAACAGAATGTAAATGTAAGTTGGCAGAGGGAACTGTAATCCCAATTCCAAGGAAGGTTTTGTTTGGGGAGAGTGTCATCCTTGTTACATTATTGGTAATAAAATTAAGCGGAACGGAGTTCGTTGTTCCGATAAAATGGGTAGTAGAAGTATTACTATTATCGGTGATGTTCCACGATTGAGCATTGATCTCACTAAAAAAAGGGTACTACTACACATAAAAAAGCAGTTTTTTTTTCATAATTTAAATTTTCTGCAAAAATAAAAAAAATATAATATTTTATTTGCTTACTCTTTTTTTTTTCAAAAAAATATATTAATAGATAACGCTCTAAATTATTTTTGCTCCTTTGAAACAGTAAAATGATCCATTGCCCATGCCAAAGTTATGAATAAGCGTGTAGAGATGTTGGATGCAATGTTTTTACAAATTGTGAAACTGCTTTGTTATTGGTTTTTGTTTGACTATATTTTGTCTTACTATTAATGAAATAATAAAAACTATTTACAAAAAGTATTCGCCAAATAAATTATTTTGTAAATTTGTTACCGATTATACCCACAGGATTAGCGATGATGGTTTGATTTTTCGGTTATAAAACATTGAAGAATTAAATGTTTTAACTGTTTTTTAAATTTTAAATGTATTGAATCTTATAAATTGATGCTCAGATTGTAAATTAAAAATGAAATAGAATTGCCATGAAACAAAAAATATTTTTATCGTCAGATTATGTGTGATGGTTGTATTTTTATTGTTTATTGGAATAAAAAACGTATACAGGATTAATAAACTTGAACAGCAATTAAAATCTGAGTCAATCAAATCTGACTTTTTAATAGAAGCATTACAAAGGGAGTTCTTTCTCATGACAATACATATTGTTGCAGTGATACGGTCTGTTTTTATAAGGCAGGGGGATATTGGAAAATCGACCAGTAAACATCATTGTTGAATAAGAGAGGTTCTCTTTATCGACCTTTAGGCACTTGTTGTTTGTTTTCTAAGCGGCTATTTTCTGAGATTGGTTTCTTCTTTTGATGGGGAAATTGCCCCCTTTTTGTGCGTGAGCGGCTGCAACGGCACCCCGCAGCTTTTCCGGTAAAATAAGATGGGGAAGAAGAACAGAGAGCGGCAAGATGATTTACAGGGAGTTGTTGGCCACGAAGCAGGAGGAAAAGCGAGGAGTATAGTGGAAGACGCGACGGCGAAGCCGGCACGCCCTGAGGATAAAAAAACGGAGAATGCTTTTGTAATTGCAATCTCCGTTTCAGGCAAGTTGAATCCTTATTCTTACATCAGCTCAACGCTTCTCTTTACAAATTCACTTAATTTTTCACCGGTCAATATGTTTTGTGAGAGGAGAGCCAGATCGATCAATTGTTTGGTGATGGCCGTTTTCTTTTCTTCATCTTTTTCTTCCAGAATTTTACTGGCTAACGGATGATTGGCATTTACCACGAGGTTGTAATGTTCGAAATTGCCGTAAAAACTTTGTTGTCCTGATATTTTTTCCATGTCTTTAAAACGACGCATTAATTCGTTTTGGGTGATCATAATCGGTAAATCAGCTTCGCTTAGGTTTTCTATTTGAATCGTAAATTTTTCTTTTTCAACATTGTTGTTGAATATTTCTTTTAAACTTTCTTGTTCTTTTTCAGAAAGTTTGGAAGGTTGAATTTCATCTTTTTCAATAAGTTTGTCGGTGATGTCAGCGTCCACGCGAATGAATTTGCTTTTTTCCAATTTGGGTTCCAGCATATTGATGAAATGGGTATCAAGGAAGCTGTCCATTAACAATACATCGTATCCTTTTTCTTTAGCCGCTTGAATGTAAAGATGTTGTGTTTTTACATCAGAAGCATACAAATAGATGAGTTGATCGTTTTTATCTTTTTGGAGTGTTTCAATGTTGTTTTTATATTCCTCGAAGGTGAAATATTTCCCGTCGGTATTTTTCAGCAGGTAGAATTTTTGAGCCTTTTCGTAAAATTTTTCGTCTGTAATGGAACCATATTGAATAAAAACCTTGATATCGTCCCATTTCTTTTCAAAATCTTCACGGTTGTTTTTAAACATCTCTTCCAATTTTTCTGCTACTTTTTTGGTAATGTGATTGGATATTTTTTTCACATTGGCGTCGGATTGCAAGTAGGAACGGGATACGTTTAAAGGAATATCGGGAGAGTCGATCACTCCCTGTAACAACATCATAAATTCGGGAATTACGCCTTCCAGCTGATCGGTGATAAATACTTGATTGCAATAAAGTTGTACTTTATTTTTTTGCATTTCAAATTGATTTTTCACCTTTGGAAAGTAGAGAATTCCGGTTAGGTTGAATGGGTAGTCTACGTTCAAATGGATTTGAAACAAAGGTTCTTCAAATGACATCGGATAGAGTTCTCGATAGAATTTTTTGTAATCCTCATCGGTCAGAGAAGTAGGCGATTGTTTCCATAAAGGATTTGTATCGTTGATGATACGGGGTTTCTCAATTTCAATTTCTTTCTCTTCACCTTCAGGTTTTTCCCATACTTTTTCATTTCCGCAACGGATTTCCACCGGTAAGAAACGACAATATTTATTGAGCATTCCCACTATTTTGTGTTCATCTAGAAATTCTTCAGCATCTTCGGCAATGTGTAATACAATTTCGGTTCCGCGTTCGCTTTTTTCTACTTCTTCCATTGTGTAATCGGGAGATCCGTCGCAACTCCATTTAACGGCTTTGCTTCCTTTTCGGTAAGATTTGGTAATGATGTCCACCTGAGAGGATACCATGAAAGCCGAATAAAACCCCAAACCGAAATGTCCGATGATGTTGGCAGAATCAGTACCTTTGTATTTTTCAAGAAATTCTTCCGCACTGGAAAAGGCAATTTGAGTAATATATTTTTCAACTTCTTCACCGGTCATTCCAAGTCCTTTGTCTATCACCCGAATGGTTTTATCATCTTTATTTACTTTTACTTCAATGGTGAGGTTGCCTAATTCTACATGGGCCTTGCCCAAACTTACCAGTGTTTTTAATTTTTGAGTGGCGTCTACGGCATTGGAGACTATTTCTCTGAGAAAAATTTCATGATCCGAATACAAAAATTTCTTGATAACCGGAAAGATGTTTTCCGTTTGTACATTGATTTTACCTGTTTGCATAATATTTTCAGTTTATTGATAATTAAATTTTAACGAGTCCGATTAAACAAAATTGATGCCAAAAGAAAAAGACTGACAAAATGTCATTTTTTTGAAGTCATACTTCCTTCTCGTGGAAAAAATGGCAAGTTGCATTTTCCGCTGCTTTCAGGTTGATTTTATTGAAGATTTACTGTGATACAACAGGTTCGTGAATTTCTATAATGGGAATAGTCAGCTGTTTTACAAAACTCATTGCAATTTTTTATTGTCATTTTTCATAAGGAGATTGATGATTGAGATGATGCTGACCATTGATTTATTCAATACTTTTTTTCGATATTCTTTATTTTTAAATTGATGTACGGAGTTTTGGCAATGGGCGATGGAATAATAGGGGGAAACTTTCTGTTGTTTAGAACTGATAGCCTTAGGAATGAGATTAGGGGGACCTTAATCAGCGCAATGATGATCGATTAGAAATTCATTTTTTCTTTCAATTGAATTAAATCTTCAGGGGTATCGATTCCGATTCCTTCGTAGTTTGATTCGGATAAGTAGATTTCATAGTCGTTTTCGATCCATCTTAGTTGTTCCAGCTTCTCCGATTTTTCCAAGGGGGATTCTTCTAATAGAATGAGTTCCTTTAAAGTTTTGTACCGGTATGCATATATTCCGATGTGTTTAAAATAGGGAGGGGGGGCAGTTTTTTGATTTCTCACAAATGGAATGGCGAACCTGCTGAAATAGATGGCTTTGAGGTTTTTATCGAATACAACTTTTACCTTGTTGGGATTATCGATTTCTGAATGATCTCGGATGCGGGAAATGAGGGTGGCGATGTTGATCCTATCGTTTATAAACTGAGAAATCAGGGTATTGATTTCATGGTGAGTGATAAAAGGTTCGTCTCCCTGTATGTTTACGATTATTACGTCTTCGGCAAGGTTAAGTTTTCGGGCAGCTTCTCCGCAGCGGTCGGTGCCAGAAGGGTGGGAGGGGGAAGTGAGGACAACTTTCCCTCCGAAATGGAGTACGCATTTTTCTATACGTTCATCGTCTGTGGCTACTATTACTTCGTCTAACTGGGAAGTGATGGCGGCTTCGTAAACTCTTTGGATCATGGGTTTTCCCCCAATTAGTACCAATGGTTTACCGGGAAATCTTGTGGATTCATACCTTGCAGGAATAATGCCGATGGTTTTCATTACTTGAATAAGCCAAAAAGTTCTGCATTAATTTTATCTATCACAATACCGAAATCTTCTGCTTTTTCTCCAAATTTAATGGTATTGACGTCAATGATGAGGAGTTTCCCACCCGAATAGCGTTCGATCCACTCTTCGTAGCGTTCGTTTAAATGTTGTAAGTAATCAATTCGGATTGAATTTTCATATTCCCTTCCGCGTTTTTGAATCTGCGAAACCAGAGTGGCAGTATCGGCTCTCAGATAAATAAGCAAATCGGGAGCTTGTAAAAACTGAGACATCAATTCGAATAAGGAGGCATAATTTTCGAAATCACGTGTTGGCATTAGTCCCATGGCATGCAAATTAGGTGCAAAAATATAGGCATCTTCGTAAATGGTTCTGTCTTGAACAATATCTTTTTTCTTTTTACGAATTTCGATTACCTGCCGAAAGCGATTGTTTAAAAAATAGACCTGTAGATTGAAAGACCAACGTTGCATATCTTCGTAAAAACTTGCTAGATAAGGATTGTTATCCACGCTTTCGTACATGGGGTCCCACCCGAAATGTTTTGACAACATTCCGGTTAAGGTGGTCTTTCCCGATCCTATATTTCCGGCTATTGCTATGTGCATAATATTTGATTTAATCATGTAATATTTCTGGCGGCAAAGATAAAAAATAATTATCATTATTTATGAAGTACAAATGGCGAAACACATTTTAAAAAGTAGTAATTTTGCCCCCATTATAATTGCTGAATTCAAATGAAAATAAAATATTCTATTCACTTCAATAAGAAGTCTTTGTATTATATAATTTCTTTCTTTATTGTGTGCATTGTGTTGTTTTTTTTGATTTTTTTTCCCATGTTGGTCAAGTTCAAAGTGAAAAACGAGATCAAAAAACTTGAGAAGAGATATGATATTTCGATTCATTACCAAAAAATCTCTTTTACCTCTTATTCCGTATTGAGCATAGAAGAACTTTCTTTGATTGGAAACCATTCTCCCGATACGCTTTTGTCTATGAAAGCCTTTCAGGCCAAGGTTCGTTATTTTAACAACCACTGGTTTAAAATAGGAATCAAAGATATTCAGCTGGATCAGTTGTTCATCAATATTGTTCAAAAAGAAAATTATTCCAATTACTCGTTTTTGCATAAGAAAAGGAATAAAACGATAGAAAAAAGGTCAGAAAAAAGAAGTAAAGTTGAAAAAATAAATCGTTTTTTAGCTGTTTTTAAAGACTATTTTCCCCAACATCTTTCTTCCAATACGATTTTGATTAGGAGCCAATTAGATTCTGTTGAAACCTCGTTGCGTATTGATTCTATTATGATTGCCGATAAAAAGTTACAAGGCAACGGATTCATGACAAGTAACCGCTTCCTCTCGTCGGCTCAAGTTGATTTTTTACTTGATTTGAATGACCTATCGAAAGAAGTCAATGGGTTGTATTGTAATGCCAAAGTGAGAAATTGTAAAATGGAAGACCCTAAAATATGGAAAACGGCTGTCACTTTTGATTCCATTGGATTGGCATTACATATTAAGGTAGATGAACATCGAATTGAGGTAGATTCGACCTCTTTGTTACAGTTAAATGATTTTGCCGTGCATCCTTATGCTTGTTGGGAGGAACATAATAACAAACGATTGTTAATCCGTTTTAACGAAAGGGATCTTTCTGTGGAAAAATTTACCAAAGCGGTTCCGAAAGGTGTTTTTTCGGTCATCCCTGATTTAAATGTGAAAGGGAATGTCCATTTTTCGCTTCTTTTTGATTGTAATTTCGATCAGATTGACAGTTTACAGTTTGATTTTAATATCCAAAAGAGTAGTTTCTATTTAGCGGGTCAAACCGGAGCTTATTTTACAAAATACAACTATCCGTTTGATTATCAAGTGTATGAGAATGGTCAAATAATAAGGACGATTAGAATTGGAAGTGAGAATAGTAATTTTTGTCCGTTTACTAAAATTCCGCGTGAGCTTACCAACTCTCTGTTAATATCGGAAGATCCTTCTTTTTTTCAACATCGAGGAATTTTGGTCTCAGCTATCCGTGCCTCTATGATTACCAATTTGCACAAACATAAATTTGCTCGTGGGGGAAGTACCATTTCTATGCAGATTGTGAAAAATCTGTTTTTGAGCAAGAATAAAATTATTTCACGAAAAATAGAAGAGTTGTGTTTGGTATGGCTGATCGAAAATAATCAATTGATAGGGAAAGAGCGTTTGTTTGAAATTTATGTCAATATTATTGAATGGGCACCCGGTATTTATGGAGTTAAGGAAGCTGCCCGTTTTTATTTCGACAAGAGACCAGAACAGCTCACTTTGCCCGAATCTGTTTATTTGGCCACTTTGGTGAGAGCTCCCAAGCATTATGCCAATACGGTTGATGAATCGGGTAGGATTAGAGATTTTAGACAGAATGAAATGCGTTTTCTGGTACAAAAAATGTTGGAGAAGGGGATGATTTCTCAAACAGAATACGATACTTTTGATCCGGGTATTTCAATTGTCTTGAAAGGGTCACAATAAATTAAGAGTAAAATTCCGATGGATAGCAAAGGAGGCAATTTTTTTTGTAATACTATATTCTCTATTTTTACTGATAAATGCCTATGGCATCCACTCTACAATCCCTGTAATGGGATGTGTTTGGCGCCATTCCATAAAATCGGTGTAACTTCTTATGTTATCTCTAATCACTGCTTGATAATATTCAATACCCATTATTTTTTCATGATCGGGGGTTTCATATTTTAAGGTTAAAATGGCATTTTTCATTTCGGGAGTTAAAACATTCGAAATTCTGGCAGCCATCTTTTCAAAATATCCATCATATAAGGAACCTTTTACAATATGAATCATATCTATTTGCCACAATGCTTGTTCCGTATCAAGGTACTCGGCATGCCATTCAAGGCATTGCTCTTCGGTATCTAATAAATTGGCATATTCGATCCGTTTTATAGCGGGATTTGCTGCCAATTTTGCCATGGCGGTAAAACTGTCGGAAATATTTAAGGGGTTTGAATAAATATGAAAATCGATGTCGCGATGTTTCATCATCAATTCCATTTTCAATGAACCAATGAGGTGTACTTCCGCCTTGGAAGATTCCCAAATATTCACCAAATTGGTATCCTGTATAATTTTCCAAGCTTTCGCCTGATTTTTTTTTGCTATTTCTTGAATGTTAGTCAACGTCATTTGAGAGTATTCTTTATTCAGGTTTTCTATCCCTGTTGATTTTATAATTGATATTAGCTTTATGTGCTTGTGAAATTTGATGGCAACGCCTTATGTGATATACTTTCCCATTTTTTAATAATTTTGCTCCCGTTTGATGAAAGCAAAATGGGATTTCTTTGGCTATGCATTGTTGTCGAATATCCAAAATCCAATCATAATCGCAGATTCTCACTTCATATCCTGACTCTCCGCTTACAGAAACTTCTTCAATGGAGTCGTCAAGATAAGCTGAGATATCCAATTTCTCAAGCAACGGAGCTGCTATGATTACCTTATGGCGAATGGGTAACGATTTGAAAATAGGCAAGCGATAATGCGCCATTACTTGGTTTTCGACGGTGCAACCGATGATCACATTCTCGTATCCATCTTTCCAATCTTCCGGTAAATTTACTGTAAACCGATCAATTCGCTTTGTAAAAATAAAGAAATTGAGATCAGAGCGTTCACGTATCATGGCCCATGTTTCTACTCGCCATTCGTCAGCTTCGGGAACAAAGAAGTCGGAGGTTAGGCATGTATAAACCATTTCTCCCGAAGGGATTTTGTAACTTTTATCTCTTTTGCGTTTAATCGGCAAGTTAAAATTGGCCACTCTTCTCACTTCACTACTACTTTTTTCGGCACCATACATGGCATCCTGTCGATAGACATAACAATATTTACAACCTGCACTGATCTTTGTACATCCATGCCAGGGATTCCAGTTTGCTGACATGGTGTGGTTATTTTTTGATAGACATCTGCTTTAATTCGTGCATTTCTTTTGCAAATGCTTCTGATCCTATCTCTTTGATACGGTCGATACACTTGCTCCGATCAGTACGGCTCACCCATCCGATCAACTTCGCAAAGAAATTATGATACTTCTTACATTCTTTCAGTGGTATGATTCTACAATCCGCACAAGTAAGATAGCTATTCTCCTGACAACACTTCCGAATCTCACACCAAGAGGCCTTTTCATTGGCATGGCAACCCGCGCATTTCCCTTTTTTGAAACTACCACATTCCGAACAGCAAAGTCCACAAAAGGCAACATTAAAATTTTCAATCATATTATTTTATATTTTAGGTATTTCAACTTTTGTTTTTTCATATTTATAACCAAGCAACCTTAATTCAACGGCTATTCCAAGCCGAAAAAAGATTTTTGTAGTACTTGCAAAGAGATAAAAAGCTTGGGCAGTTTGAGGCTCTATCTTTTCTTTGCGAATTATGGTCATGGCTGTATGAGCACATCCGAGCCATAATTCTTTTATAGATTTATTCTCTTTCGAGTCAGAGTCCACTCCCAAAAGTTCCTCTACCACATATTCATCCATTGCGTCAAAACCGCGGGAAACGCGAAAGAGTTGATACAAATCGGTTTTGTTTTTGTATTCATCCCAAGCGCCGTCCCAGATGCTTCCTATTCCCATGCCCACATAGGCGGCCCATGCAATTGCTGCGGCAGGATACTGATTAAATTCGGGTACGGCATCGGCCATATACTCTGGCGCTATTTCCGCCCACTTTTCATCCAATTCCCCAATCTCCAGTAAATGCCCGTCTAACCATCCCTTTGAGGTACATTGTCTCACCAATATTTCCGTTAATTTTTCTTCATATTGAAGTAAATCATGTTTGTCGTTCATAAGTTCATCATTTATTTGTGGTATATAAAAACAGATTCTGCCCTATTGACGATTTATCAATTCAATCTTATTTATAGCCGCGAATCGGTTGTTATCTGTTTGGGTTAACCGAATAGATTAATTTATAGTTTTTGGCAGTCGGTGCAATAGTAAATAGATCCGCCCATATAAGACTCTTTGCGTATTGCGGAAC
>JAVWBZ010000029.1:6578-11703 GCA_036649255.1 Bacteroidales bacterium | reverse complement strand
CAAAGGTATCTGAAGTTATAGTACCAGTTCTTGCAGTTTTATATATATTAGTTTCATTATTCGTAATGATAACAAATATAGCTGAAATACCAAACATAATAAAATTAATATTTACAAATGCTCTTGATTTTAAAAGTATGTCAATGGGTACAATGGGTGGAATAATATGAATGGTAAACACTCCTTCTGAGGGTTGCCATCTATTGCATCCGTCGCTTACTTCACGTTTATAAGTATAAATACCTATTTCACTGTCTGAAGGAGAATATACGGGTTGATTTGCACTGTCTATGATTTCAAATTCGTTGTGATTTGCTTTTCTCCACCATCTGTATAAAGGTAAATTGTTTTCGGTTGTGGCCGCCATGGTTTCCATAATGACAGGAGGCGTGTTGCCGTAACATATTATTTTCTGCCGGTTGTCAATATGTCCCGGCATAACTTCTTCATAAATATGGATGTCAATACTGTCAGTGAAAAAACAATAATCTTGCTTTACATCCATGTAGTAACGTTGTTGATCAAAACTACTCAAAGAATCTATGGTATGAGTGATATGGCGACTTACGGTGTCAATATCGGAAATTCGCCAAATAACTCTCTCTTCTTCTTGCACAGAACCGAACATCATATTATCGAGATTACGCAAGGTAAGAGATAAACTTTCTCCCAAACAATTATTTTCGGCTCCTTGTACGATGACAATTTCAGGAATGGCTCGTGTGTGAATACTTCCTTCTATCTCGACGGCTTGACAATTCGGATGAGAAGAACTTCCTTTGATCGTATATATTTTTCCTCCGTCAAATTGAGGAATTCCGGAAATAGTATATTCGTTTTCATTGACAAAAGACACGGTTAATCCTTCGGGCGCAATGGTCGTGCCAGCGCGATCCCATGTTAAGGAAGATTGATTGATGTTATGCAGCTTGTAAGTGATATTTCCAATTTCAAAAGTACGGCATACACCGGTATCGCATCCGCCTGATACCAATTCAATGAAAGGTTGCTGCTGAACTGTAACGACCAATTGCTGGTGGGTATGACATCCGTTTATGTCCGTTGAAATAATCGAATAATGAGTCGAGGAGTCAGGTAAAATAGACAATGTGTGTCCAGTAAAATCATGTTGCTCATGATTCCTTTCATTGAAAAGTTGGAAAGTGAAATCACCTTCACTGGCTATGGCTTTAAATTCAATCTCTTCTCCTTCGCAAATATGATCATGGTTAACCGTGTGGGTTCCAATAGAAGCTTGTGCAGGCTTATCGGCGGTAAAGATAAAATTATCAAGATAAAGATAGGAAGAGGTATAAAATTCAAACCTATTTAAAAATCCACATCCTTGCTTATTGCCTTTGTTTCCCCCAGTGAAAATGAGTTTGATGTAAACTTCCTCCTGTTCAAGCGTTGGCACAGAAGACAACGGAATGTTGAGAGTTTGCCAATCGGCATTGGTTAGAGGAAGTTCGCCGAGGTTGATGTAATGTCCTCCTGCAAGCTTGTATTGATATTGAATTTTATTAAATACGTTGTTGTTGTCTCTCTTATAATCGAATGCCAAGGCGAGATTTTGAAAATCCTTAGGATGGATTTTGAATTCAATAAAAGTGTTGTCGAAAGAATACCAAGGTTCCCCACAGGTGCTGAAACCGTTTGCGAGCTTGATAGAATTGTTGGTGCCCGAAGTTGACAAGCAGGTTGAAACAGGCGTTCTTCCTTCAGCTTTGGAAACACCCGACCATACATTTGTATTTTCAAAACTTACAAAAAATTGCGTATTCAAAGTTCGAACCCCACATGACGGAAAAAAGTTGTTGTTCCGGTTGTTTACATCCCAAGCCGCCAACGTTACGTCATTTTCGGGAGTTAATAATTGTTGGGTACTGTTAACCAAAACGATTAATTTTACGATACTGTCGCATCCATTGGAACAAAAACCATTGTTGAGATATTCATTATACCCCAGTTGATAATGCTCGGGTGTGATGTTGAACCCGAATTGATGATACTGATCTCCTTCGCAGAGATTAACTACAATGGTGGTGTCGAAAGAACGATTTATGGTAAGTTGCATTCGTACAATGCTGTCGCAGCCTTCGCCGTTTTCACTCGGGTAATTTAAATTGCACATAATGGTGCCACCTTTTCGTAATGAATCAATAGAAGGATATGATATATAAGCATTTTCGTTATTCAGAAAATTTTCATCATCCAATTCTCCCGAACAGATAGTTTGAAATAAAACGATGTCCGGATTATAAATAGGTTGACGTACGGTTACATCTACGGTGTCGCTCATCATACATCCTTCGGCACCTACAGATACAATATATTGCACAGATTGTGAGGTGGTGTCGATTAAACGATTTCCATGTTCTGCCAAAATTTCAGTATGTTGTGTGTTTTTCTTTAACCAAGTATAATTCACAATGGCAGTATCGGCAGGATAGATGTTGTTGATATAAGGAGCATTGGCTTCCAATATTATATTGGCGTTAGAACATACAATTTCTTCATTTCCGGCATTCATCGACAATTGCTTGATGGCCTTTTTCCCAGCGAAATAGAGATTGTCAAGCAATAAATATTGTGTACCAACTCCATTCAACCCTAAAAAAGAAGAATATTTAGATTCGGAAAAGACACATTTGATGTAAATAATTTCAGAATTGACGATTTCCGGATAGTGATCGGAAAGAGGTAAATTGATCATTCCCTGCGCATTGTCAACTAAATTTTCGGTTAAAGAATGCTCAAAGTAATTGATTCCGTCTGTACTGACAAAGAATTGAATCTTTCTGAAAGACCTGTCTTCATCTGAATTGATATCTTCTCCTACTTTTGTTGTGCGATAATCAATATGTAGGATGATGTCATCATAGTTTAGCGTTGAAGTTTTAATGATAATTGATTTGCCGTTGAAAGAACTGAGGTTGTATCCTGTTTTATCTTTGTTGGGCAAAGCCAGCGAATTTCCATCTAATTGGCAGAGTGCGCTGTTATTGATTACATTGTCTCCGGTCGTAATTTTTAAGCCGTTACTGGCATTATATCCTTCACTCCAATCAGCTTTCTGATAGATGATTTGAGCACGGTTCATCAGCTCGTTACCGCAATCGGCACTGATGGCACTGGTAATGGAACCGAATGAAGACCAGCCTGCGATCAAAGACGGATTGTTTTCATATCCTAACATATTGAAACTGGTGACAGTAAGAATGAGCCGTACAATGCTGTCACAACCGCTTTTAGTCTCAAGATGAGCTATATACCGTCCTGATGTGGTATAGGTATAGGCGTGTCCGCGAGTGTCGGAAACCGTGTAACTGTTGCCGTTATAAAGGGTCGTATCGTAAATGGAAGATACGTGAATCGAGCCTCTTTGAATAACAGGGTCAGAACATTGATCTCCGTTCAATGAAAGGGAATAACGATAAAATCCTGCCTGATGAGGTGTTCCTGAAATGATGAAACTTCCGTTTCTTGCTTGCGTGTTCATTCCGGTTGGAGCGGTGTTGCTATCGGCAGTTCCGCCCCAGGTAATTACGGGAACGGCTTCGCCCGAGTAGCGATAAATAATAGGTGTGACGGTGTTATGCAAACAAATGTTTTGGTTCTCCTCTCCCGATTGATATATGATATGAGAAGTATAAGCTACTGTAATGGTGTCGGCTATTCTGGCGCTGGCACAATTCAAATGCTCATCCCATGAGGCGGCATAAACAATCTGTTTTTGTTCGTTTTGAATATGGATCGAGGGTTGAGCAAGCGTGTCGGAACCAGTAAAGTCGGCATACCATATCAAAGCATATCCGTTGGGTGATGAGGCTTGATGAGATAACATAAGATCCTGGGGGCATACCACGGTATCGCCTCGTGTAACAGGTGCGGGAATATTGATTACATGATAAGCGGTGTCACCACTCGTGGCATTACATCCTGCTTGATTTTCAGCCAATACTCTGTAGTAAAATTCTACCATATCGCTTCCGCTATTGGTTACGAAGTTAGACGCTGTTATGGAATTGCCTTCGGTTGTATTGTAAGTGGCTTCTGATTGATTACCTACTGGATGCCAAATTCCTATATTCGGATCGGCACTGTATTGCCATATGTAAGCATAAGATCCTATTCCGCCAATAGGAGGGCGGGCCGTTAATGTTAGCGTGGTGGTGGGACAACCGCTGTTGTTACTTAAGGCAGGAATCGAGATTACGGGATCAGCTATGACCGTTACGACGGCGGGAACACTTTCCGATGAACAGGTTCCACTCAAATATCGATATAATATTTTGTATTGATATTCTCCTGTTGTGATGACAGTGTGATGTAGCGTGGTGGAAACAGAATCTTTCACATTTTTCCACAGACTCCCGTCGATACTGTATTGCCATTGATATTCGGGAAAAGCAGTTCCGTTAAGCAAGATGCCGGTAGTAGCAGTCAGCAGGGTACTTCCTCCTTCACACAAGGTATTGTTAGCCAAAATGGGGGCTGTTTCCGTTACTGGCTGTACGACCCGTAATTCAAATACATTGCTGGAAGGTAACCAAGTGTTATTTGAGTGAACATATCTTTTAAAATAATAAATTCCGCCTGGTAAAAGATGGTCTAATTGATTGCTGTTAAGTGTATCGGTGTTAACAGATAAGACGATTTCTTCAGAATTATAATTTGTGGTATATCGCCATTGATAAGTATAATTTCTGGGTGTTTCGGGTGTAAGTACCGGATCGGTAACCGAATGAATTTTAAAAGAACTTCCATAACAAATAGACTGAATGGCTGCTCCGATAGATCCTGCCGTTAGATGATAAACACGTGCTCCTACAGTACAGTTATCGGGGGCGGAAGCGGTGTAAACTCCAGCTTGAGAAGTGATGTAAGTTTGCTTGGTAGAAACAATATTTCCATTTGATTTCCAAGTAACCGATGGCGTGTTAGAAACGGTCAAAGTTACTTGTCCATTGTCGTTTGAAAGTTCACGATGCGATGGAGTAACTGTGATTTGAAAAGGATTGATATAATCGGCAGTAAAAACAATATTGTCCAAATAACTGTAGGTTTCACTTCCAACCAATGCACTGTTTCCGGTTCGATCTGAAAGGCGTAATTTGATATA
>JAVWBZ010000029.1:0-6558 GCA_036649255.1 Bacteroidales bacterium | reverse complement strand
TCGAATATTGGGTAAGGAAATTTGACCGAGAGAAAAAGGCGTGCTCCCTTCCGATAAATTGAGAGTAGTTTCTCCCGAATAACTGCTTCCACCGTCTGTTGAGTAGGAATAAGAAAGTTTTCTGTAACCATAATAAGTAACAAACCATACGGATTTGCTTTGATAGCATGCTTCAAGATTCATTCTAAGGTTGTTCATGTCTTTCATAGAAACTTGAAAAACAATGGTGGCATTGTCTCCATACCAGGTTGAAATGGCTAATCTGTTATTGGTGCTTGAAATGTATGAATTTAAGTCAGTGGAACCATAATTCCCATTGCAATACATCACAGACAAAGGTTGCAATCCGGTTCCGTTTGAATAAAAAGAATCAAAATTAGAACTGTTCCCACTGTTATAATCCCAAGTAGAAAGTGTATTATTCACATATCTGCAATTACTTGCTAATTCTTCTCCGATATCGTATTTTTCAATGGATACCATCCCTTCGGAAAATGATTCACACTCGTTTGAAATCTCTTTTCTTGTGAAATTGAAAGTCCCGAAATGGTTAAGAGTGCCTGTATAATTTGCATCTGTGCAGGTGGTAGCTTCCCCGTTTACGTACCACATATAATCGAAAGTCCCGTTTCCGAATCCGTAATTGGGCGCATCAATTGCCTGAATAGTAATTTGATCTTCATATGTTCTATTGGAAGAATTTCCGATATTGCCTTTGTTTCTTACATAAACTGTCCAAACATCATCATAAGAAACCTGACATCCATCGTTGATGTTGCGCTGATATTGATATAGACCGGCTGGCAAATTGGAGGTTGTATAGGTGGCTTCGGTGATTTCGGATAAAATAACTCCGTTTAATTTCCACTGATAGTTCACTGGATTGCCAACTCCGTAATGGGCAATAGGAGCGTTTTGCCCGATGATAAACCTTTGCCCGTCGCCGTTTATGGCACAAATGGAGTTTGTGCCGATAGGAGCCGGTAACAATTTTTTAACGGTTGCAATTCCGTTTGAAGTAGAAGTGCAGCCGTTTACAGTTACTTTCCGAATGTAGTGTCGACTTGCAGCTTCAGTCAAGTTGGCCGAATAGGATGAATGGTTCCCTAAAGGATGAATGGTATCGACTATTTCATACCAATTGTAATTTACTGTTCCGGTTCCATAATATTGAGGGGCGAGTGTTTCGGTAAGGATAACATTATTTTCAGTTTCATTACAAAGATAATGCGTGGTACTGTCAATGGAACCCGGATCAAGTTTATATACTTTTGTACTTGAAGAGGTTCTGGTACATACTCCGTTTACAGAAAATTCTCTGTAAAAAGTATAATCTCCCACGTCAGTAAGAATACTTGATAAAGCTGCACTGTTTGAATCAATGTAAGTATAATTGCTTCCATTGTTGTATCGATACTTCCAGGTGTAGGTAATGGTTGCGGAGGTTGGAATGAAGACAGGATCGGAAGCGGAGGCAATGGAGAAATACCCCCCATCACATACATATTGCGTTTCTCTTGCAACATTACCCCCATTGCTAATTTTGACAATGGTGAGCGTGGCACTGTTGGAAGCGGTTTGAACACTACATGTTTTGTATTGAGCATGACGGTAAAATTTGTAAATTCCGCCAGTATTTTGTGAAAAATTACTGTTTGTCAGGCTTATGTCGGTGGCATTGGCAATGGTAATGGGTGCAGCTCCATCTTTGCTGTAACTCCATGAATAAGTCAAACCGGAAGTAGTGGCAGGTATGGTGTAGGCTTGTTCACTGTTGTCAACAGCATAAACAATAGAATTGGAACATACCGATTCTTCGGAAGAGATGATATTGCCCGGGTGGGTTTCTATCATGACCAATTGATAACTGCCGTTTGATTTTGCCCACGAAATGGGAGCTGCAACAGAAGCATATCGGGTAAATTGATAAATTCCTCCCGGTCGTGGTTGAGAGAATTGCATATTTGATAAAGAGGCAGTTGTGCCCGACGGAATGGCTATTTCACTTCCTCCGTTAACACTATAAAACCATTGATACATTACATTCTCAGTGCCTGAAGCAGGTGTTGTGCTTTGGATGGTAAATGCCGACTCATTACATATGGTGTCACTGCCTGTTGCGATTTCTCCAGCATTGAACTGGAAAACGGTGAGGGAAAATGAGCCATTGGATAATACTTCACACTGACCCTCTATATTGACGTATCGGGTAAATAGATAGGTTCCTGCACCCAAGGCAGGAGAAATGGAAGACATATTGAGCGAATTACTGCTTGTTTCGATGTTTCCAGAAGAGCTTCCTGTCCAATTCCATCTGTAGGTTAATGGAGTTGAAGTTCCGTTAGCCCCAGAAGCTGTGGCTTCGGTAATAATAAAATTTCCTCCCTGAGCAAGGAAAGTCGAACCTGATAAACTTCCCGGATTCACCGAACGAATGGATAAAGTATGGGTATTAGCAGAGGCAATGGCATTCGGGCAACTTGCTTTTGCATAACGTTTAAATAAGTAGCTTCCCACTTCTAGGTTGGAAATCGCTGCTACCGTTGAGTTGCTGATAGAGGCCATGTTTGATTCGTTGAGTATTGTTTCGATTCCTTCGTTCTTTTGGTAAGTCCAATAATAACTGATACTTCCGGTTCCGCTTGAGGCATCCGTCTGGCTTCCTATGAAAAAATCATCTCCTTGGCAGATGGTACTGGTTCCTTCTAGGATAGCTCCGGGGGATAAAACGGAAATGGTTACGGCATCGGTACAAGTTCCTCCATCGTAGCTGGTGGCTGTTAAAGAGTAGGTAGTGGAAACAGAAGGATTGATGGTAAGTTGTTGATTATTGGAGGTGGTTCCGACAGGATTGGAGCTCCATGAATAACCATTAACAGTAGCGGGAGAAGTTAACGTAATGTTAGAACCGCAGTTTTCAAAATCAGTTTGCGTGATGGTAAAATTATCAATGTAAGTTCCCTTAAACAGAAGGTTTGATAAATAAGTATGTTGCGGTATCACATCGGAGGATTGCTTTTTGTTGGAGAAATTTAATCTGATATAAACGAGCCTCTGATCGTTGACCCCGCTTGGTAAATCTACAGTATAGTTTTGCGAGGAGGTGGATATTCCGCTGATAATAGCAATTGCGTTTGAATAATTGCTTCCGTCGAGAGAGTATTGGTAAGCGATATTTTTGTAACCGTAAGTTCCCCATCCAGTAGAGATGTTGGCATTAAAACTGAGATTCATATTGCGAAGCCCAGTAGTAGAAATTTGAAAAGTGATTGTTTTATCGTTATTCCCTTTGGTTGAAATATCCAATTGATTACTCCCGGTTGAAACATTTCCGGGAACAGTTAAACTGGCAGCTGATGTATAAATGCCGTTGTTTGGTGTAAGAGAAGAAAAATTCCATGAAACATCGTTGACGGTTAAATAACAGGCAGGAGTGCTAGCACTTAGTGTCGTATTGGACGTATTGGATGTTAGTTGATTGTAATTTGTTTTTTGATGAACTTGAGCATAACTTGAAAAAGAAGAAAGCAAATACAACATCATAAAAATAGTAACATTACAAATTCTATGCAAATCGTTTTTGGTAACTTGTAAGATAGTATATAATTCGTTCATATTTTCTGTTTTTAGTTTTATTAACATTTTCATACTATTTGTTTCCAATTAATTATCTTTACTAATCGGTCTAAAAAAGAAGTTGCAAAAGTACGTTTTTTTTTTTTAGGTTTTTTAAAATTGAGACATAAAAACAGTATTTGGAAAAATATTTTCAGTAAAACTATAACAACCTCTTAGGGAGTAGCCTTTTGTATGCTCTCTTATTGGTTGTAAATATTTGTTAAAAAGAGTTGTCAAAAGTTAGAGATATCTGTTGATTTTTTAATAAATATAGCAAATTTTTGCAATGTTTCCCTTCACTTTTGTAATATTTACGGTAAATAAGGAATCAACTTATCTTTTATAATTGGTGAAAATGATTTAGGCCAGACTGATTTTCCTTGTATGTTTTTTAGCATCCTTTCAGTTGAAAAATAAACATAAAGGCATATCAAATCATTATAAAAGATATTGGGCTGTTTCATTTTTTATCTTCGGTTTCACTGAAATTTGGGCCTAAACTATCTTTCCAATGTAAAAAAGGAGCGAATGAAGATTGATTTTATTGAAAAATATTGAGATGAATCATTCTGCTGATTCATGGATGGGTAAGAATAAAAACATATAAGGCGAAGTAATGATTTACTCCGCCTTATATTGATATGTATAAAAAATGTTTTATTTAGAAAGTTTGAACTCTATTTTTATCTGAGCCTTCATATCTACCGGTTCGCAATTTATTTTAGCTGGTTGCCAATGAGGAAAAGTGTTTACAATTCTGATCGCCTCATCATCAAATTCTTGATATTCTGAACTTTTTACTACCACAGGGTCGGATATGCTACCATCGGCATGCACCATAAATTCTACGGTAGTAATACCTGAAATGTTTTGTCTTTTTAGATTTTCTGGGTATTGGGTGTGGCTATAAATGAATTTATACATTTCTTTTACTCCACCTTCAAATTCGGGAAAAGCAGTAGCCGATGTCGGTATTGTATGGTTCCCGTTTTCGTCGTCTTGTACAATGGCAATACCTGATTTACATTTGCTATAAGTTTCGTTTTGTTGAGCAAAACTATTTGATAAACAGAATAATAAACCAAATATAACAAGAGTTGGAAATAATTTGTAATTTTTTTTCATGACTTTTTTATTTTTAATTTCAATCGGCAAATATACATGTTTTTTTCATACAATTTTATATTTTTGCAAACTAAAAAAATAGAAATGAAAATAGAAAGAAAGCCGGATTGGCTTAAAATTAAATTGGAGAGTGGCGCAAATTATCCTTTGGTTAAAAAAGTAGTGGAAGAAAATCAGTTGCATACTATTTGTGGGAGTGGTAAATGTCCTAATATGGGCCAGTGCTGGAGTTTGGGTACGGCAACTTTTATGATTTTGGGAGAAATTTGTACCCGTTCATGCAGATTTTGTGCTACAAAAACAGGAAAACCGCTTCCTCTTGATCCGGAAGAACCTCGTAAAATTGCTGAAAGTATCTCTTTGATGAAACTAAAACACTGTGTGATTACTTCCGTCGATCGGGATGATTTGCCTGATAAAGGAGCTGAACATTGGGCTAAAACTGTTATAGCGGTCAGAAAATTAAACCCTGCAACTGTTATAGAATTGTTAATTCCTGATTATGAGAAAGAACATTTGAAAATTGTTTTAGCCTCTCATCCTGACATCGTGGCGCACAATTTGGAAACGGTGGAACGATTGACCCCGCTTGTTAGAAGTAAAGCCACTTATCAGAATAGTATGAAAGTACTTCGAAATATTGCGGAACAGGGAATGATAAGCAAAACCGGTATCATGGTGGGATTGGGCGAAACGAAGGAAGAAGTTGCTATTTTACTGAAAGAAGCCAAAGAAGTCGGTTGTGAAATGGTTACGATAGGACAATATTTGCAACCTTCCAAACAGAATGTTGAAGTAACGGAGTATGTACATCCCGATACGTTTGAGTTTTATAAAAAAGTGGCTCAATCGTTACATTATAAAAGTGTGGAAAGTGCACCGTTGGTTCGCTCTTCCTATATGGCTGAACGTTCGTTCCTTAATTCTCTTATTGAAAAAAAATAGTGAAAATGAAAATAACAGATTGGAGATTAATTGATTATAAAACGGCATGGGGGCAACAGGAGGCGCTTTTTAATGCTATTATGGAAGCAAAAAAGGAAAAACAAGATACGCGCGGAATGGAATATCTGATTCTTTGTGAACACCCTCATGTATATACGCTTGGGAGACAGGGCAATCCTCATAATTTATTGATAAATGATGAGGATTTGAAAAAAATTGAGGCCGTTTTTTATCATATTGACAGGGGAGGAGATATTACCTATCATGGACCTGGGCAATTGGTGGGATATCCGATTCTAGATCTGGAAAACCATCATTTTTCCTTGAAAGGATATATATATAATATGGAAGAAGCCATTATTCGTACTCTTTCCGATTATGGCATTGTAAGCGAACGCCTGGAGGGAGCTACCGGTGTTTGGATCGATTCGCATTCAACCTGTGCAAGAAAAATATGTGCCATCGGCGTACGAGCTTCCCGATTTGTTACCATGCATGGTTTTGCACTGAATGTGAATACTGATTTGAATTATTATCAATATATTAATCCCTGTGGATTTGTGGATAAAGGAGTCACATCCATCCAAAAGGAAATAGGTGAAAAAGTTGATTTTGAAGGAGTCAAAGAAAAACTGGCAACTTGTTTTACGGCTTTATTTGAATGATAGAGGCGTAAATAGAGTAAACAGAATAATTTTTTGATAGTTTGAAATTTTGTTTTGCAACCAGAATGGATTGTAATATCTTTTCATTACTTTTGTGGATTAAAATTAAAAAAATATGGTAAAGCGAATATTAGTAGCCACCGGTGGGGGAGACTGCCCTGGTTTAAATGCCGTGATCAGAGGAATTGTTAAAAGAGCCGAATTG
>JAVWBZ010000028.1:0-11721 GCA_036649255.1 Bacteroidales bacterium | reverse complement strand
GATGCCACTATTTTATTAGACTATATGCTTAACCGGTTCTCTAATATTTTGGAAAATTTAGTGATTTTTCCGAAGAATATGTTAAAAAACATCTATCTGACGCACAAAGTAATTTTTGCTCAACGTGTTATGACTACCTTAATAGGAAAAGGATTTTCTCGGGAAACCGCTTATGATTTAGTTCAACCTATTGCCATGACCGCCTGGTTTGAAGAGCAAGATTATAAAATCCTATTAGAACAAAACAAAACCATTCGTCAGCATCTTAGCCAAGAAGAACTGGATGGTTGTTTCACCTTAGAATATTATTTAAAAAATGTAAACGAAATATTTGAAAGAGTATTCGGCAAATAAAATTGAGTATTAATCTTAAATAACCACCACTATGAATCCATTATTTAATGCCAGCATTTATAAAACACGCCGAGATCATTTAAAAGAATCTGTTCACTCCGGAATTGCCATTTTTTTAGGGAATGATGAAGCTCCTATGAATTATCCCTCCAATACCTACAAATTTCGACAAGACAGTAACTTTTTATATTTTTTTGGCTTATCTATTCCAGGGAATGCAGCTATCATAGATTTTGATGAAAACAGGGATATTATTTTCGGAAATGATTTTGACATAGAGGATATTATATGGATGGGCAATCAACCTACTTTAGCTTCTTTAGCCGAAAAAGTGGCTGTTTCGGAAGTAATGCCCTTGGCAAAATTGGCCGAATACATTCAAACTGCACAAGTTAAAGGTCGAAAAATACATTTTACACCTCCCTATCGCGGAGAAAATAAAATATGGTTGTCAAATCTCACAGGAATCAGCCTCCAGGCAATACAACAGGAAGCTTCCGTAGAATTGATTAAAGGAATTGTCAACCTACGCTCTACCAAAGAAGCCTGCGAAATTGCCGAAATGGAAACCGCTTGTAAAATTGGACATCAGATGCACACGGCTGTTATGCGCAACTGTGTTGCTGGAACATCGGAACGTGAATTGGCCGGGATGGCGGAAGGAATTGCGCTTGCCCACGGAAATGGGATTTCTTTTCCGGTGATTCTATCCCAACACGGAGAAACTTTGCACAATCATGATCACAACGGGATTTTAAAAACGGGTAAAATGCTACTCACCGATGCCGGAGCGGAAGGTTTTATGAATTATTGTTCAGATTATACCCGCACATTGCCTGTAGGAGGAAAATTTACCCAAAAACAGCAAGAGATTTATGAAATTGTGCTCAAAGCCAACACCGAAGCAATTGCAGCGGCCCGTCCGGGAATTTATAACCGTGAATTGCACACTTTGGCATCCGAAATTATAGCAACTGGACTGAAAGAAATAGGCCTTATGAAAGGAGATGTGAAACAAGCCGTGAAACAAGGCGCTCACACACTCTTTTTCCCCCATGGCTTAGGGCATCAATTAGGTTTAGACGTTCATGATATGGAAGATTTAGGCGAAGATTGGGTAGGTTACGATGACACGATTCAACGGGATCCTATTTTCGGTTGGTCATCGTTAAGAATGGCACGGGAATTAAAACCGGGATTTGTTATCACTGTTGAACCGGGAATCTACTTTATTCCTCAACTAATTCAAATTTGGAAAACGGAAAATAAGTTTTCCTCTTTTATCAATTACAATAAAGTAGAAGAGTATCTTGATTTTGGCGGAATCCGAATCGAAGACGATGTGTTGATCATAGAAAACGGACATCAAGTTTTAGGACCCCATTTACCCAAAACAGTAAATGAATTAGCCAACATAATAGGCAACTAAAAGAATTATCGCAATCTTAACAACTCCTTTAATCGAACCGAATATATTCTGGAAACTTTAAATGTTTCATTCTGGATATAAACGGTTTGATTTTTATATTTATCTATTTTGGTATAATTTACCACAATAGATTTATTAATCCGTGTAAAGGTATGAGTAGGCAACGATTCATAAAACTTCTTCAAAGTTGATCTATAATAAAAAGGTTTACCAGTAGTAGTTTCTATTTTAAGTGTATTACCCGCATTTTTAATATATAAAATTTCGTCATATTTTACTTTTATGGAAGATTTATTAAACTTGATAAAAATATGGTCATCCGGTCGAATAGCTTCATTGGGCCTATTATATGGAACAACCGATTCTGCAGCTATGGGAATAATTTCTTGTTGAACATTATAAACATTGGCTATTTTAATGATTTTACTCATTATATTACAAAAATGAATTTCTTGAATAGGCTGACAAATAATATCAAAAAAGCCTCTATTAAGCATTTCTGATAATTTTTTAATAGAAGAAGAAAGCCCTACAATAAAAGGAGGTTTATTTACTTTTCTTAATATTTCTTCATTTTCAATGTTTAAAAATAAAATATCGTATTCATGGCTATTCAAATTTTCAATTACTTCAATATCATTGTGTAAAATAACGTAATCTTTTATAGATGAAAATTTTTGAATTAATTCCATAATTTGATTTTCAATTTTCTCATTTTTCACAAATAAAACAACTGTTAGCTTTTTCATACAATTAAATTTTAATTAAACATACATTCTTTATACGCCACAAAAGTACTGAATTTATATTTTAAAATCTATGTATTTTTTATAGAAAATGTTGAATATTTGCATTTTACACAATATTATACATCTTTTCATGTCTAAAAGTTAAAATTTGATTGGGAAGTGTATTTTTTTATTTTTTATTTATCATTATATTTTATTTTTAATATAATTTTAACAATTAAATATGGATTGTCTTATAACATAGAAATAAATGAGAAGTTTAACAATAGAAAAATAAATAATTAGACGGAAAAAAACAGAATATAAGAATATAATGGTTCTTAAAATCGTTTTATTTTTGAATAAATAGTGAGAAAAATGATATTTTTCTCACTATTTCAGTCTATTCATTTATCTATAATTGGGGAAATAATTATTTTTACTGATCTTTTTTTATCAAAAAAATGCTTTTCTTTTTTGATTTCTATTGATTTATAGATCATTACTTGAAGAAATGGTCTTATATTTAATTGTACGTGTTCTTGGAAATATGAAAATTAAAGCTTAATTAGCAAAACTAAAAAAATCACAACCTTTAAATAATTAACACTCAATTTAAATCTTAAATGGTTATTAAAAAAACAATCAGGATTTAAATCTAACTTGAATTTATAAAGTATAAATCACAATTAATCAGGAATATCCTTGAAAAAGATGTGCATATCATCTTCCATTTCCAAGTTCGGTTGCTGATTAATTGTCATGGTTTGAAGTTCATTTTGATTATCTTGTCTTTTACGCAAAATAGCCGGTGTATTGATTAATTCTCCAAAAAAGTCATTATTTTCATATCTCGGATCATGATCGTTTCTCACCATTTGAGGCTGATACCCCATTGTAGTGGTGATTGGATTCGCTCCCACAGTTTCATACGTGCGTTGATAACTATTCTGAGAAATTTGGCGATCACGAGAATTGAAATTATTTTCCACCTCCATTGATTTGTGAGTATTGTCTTTTTTATCATCAATAAAATCGAAAATTCTTTTCGCGTCTTTTTGACTTTCAACAGGTGTGTTTTCGGTTACAGGATTCTTTGTATCAAGAAAATTATCAAAATCATCTACAACACGTTCTGCTATTTTCTGGGCTTCAATGGTAATAGGTTCAACATTTTCAACAGGAATGGTATTGATTATCGGTTGTTTTTCTTCTGTATTGTAATTGGTAATAATAACGGAAAGTTTAACAGCATCTCCCAATGAATCATCTTTAGCACGACCCCAAATAACATCCGAATTTTGATTTTTAAGATGATCAAATTTTTCGGTAAGTAATTCCAACTCAGACATTTTAAGCTTATTATCACTACCATAACTAATGAAAAACAAGAAATTCTTGGCATTGGTAATTACATCCTCATTAAGCAACGGACAAGGCGCTTCTTCCACCACTTTTTCGATTCTATTTTCACCGCTTGCCACAGCCAATCCAAGCATAGCAGGACCGCTGTTTTTCATCACGGTTTGAATATCATTAAAATCTATATTTTGATAAGCATTTACAGTGATCAACTCTGCAATACATTTAACGGCATTTTTTAACACATCATCTGCATAACCGAAAGCTTCATCCAAATCTTCATCATTATAATATTTAATGATATTTTGATTTTTCACTACAATGAGAGAATCAACATATTTTTTAAGCTCGTTGATACCAGTATCTGCATGTTTAGCTCTTACTTCACCTTCAAATTTAAAAGGAAAAGTCACAACCCCGATGGTAAGGATTCCCATTTCTTGTGCAATTTGCGCAATAACGGGAGCTGCACCAGTACCGGTACCTTTTCCCATTCCGGCGGTAATAAACAACATTTTGGTTTCATTTCCAATAAATTGAACAATTTGTTCGCGGCTTGCCATTGCCAATTCACGGGCAACATCAGGATTGGCACCTGCACCCAGACCACTTTCACCCAAAACCAATTTCGAAGGAACGGCATTATGCGCCAGTGCTTGGTAATCGGTATTGCAGACCAAAAAATCCACCCCGACAATACCTTCGCTATACATATGTTTCACTGCATTACCGCCACCGCCGCCAACACCAATGACTTTAATGATTGAACTGTTTTCTTTAGTTCCGTAATCCGGAGTAAATTCAATTTTGTCTCTCATATTATTATTTTATTTATTGTTATCAAAAAAGATTATAAGTAAATATAGATTTGTTTATTAGGAAGTTTTCTCAAGAATATTTTCAAAAAACTTCTGGATGGACTTAAACATTTCATCCAACATTTTATTATCCCCTTTTGTTTCAGTCTTGGAAGAAGATTCTTTTTTAGTTTCTTTTGTTTTTTTCGAAGGGATTTTGGTTATATTTTCTTCTGTTTGATCCATTTTAGAATCATAATAGTCTATTCCGTATTTAAGCAAACCCAAAGAGGTTGAATACATGGGATGTTTTAATTCTGTTGGCACTGAACTTACAAATCCAAATTCCGGAATTCCCACACGAGTAGGTTTCTGTAAAGTATATTGGCACAACTCTTTAAGATGTTTAAGCGTGGCCCCACCACCAGTCATGACCACACCCGTCAATATTTTTTTGGCATATCCTGAATTTTCTATCTCTTTTTTCACCTGATTCAGAATATCCTCCTGCACACGCATATTGATAATTTTAGCAAGATAAGTTTCACTAATCTGGATAGGCTCTCTTCCGTGAAATTGTGGAATGGTGATATAATTATTGGAATTACTTTTTTCTACAATACAGGTTCCGTAAGAAATTTTTAATTTTTCAGCCAATTCTTCGGTAATTTGGCAAACTTGGGCAATATCTTTGGTAATAATATTGCC
This sequence comes from Bacteroidales bacterium, assembly GCA_036649255.1. Lineage (GTDB taxonomy): Bacteria > Bacteroidota > Bacteroidia > Bacteroidales > WCHB1-69 > JAVWBZ01. The sequence goes on along the minus strand of JAVWBZ010000028.1, from coordinate 6,343 downwards.
GCCTATAGGAATTACCTTGGTATAAACGGGATTTCCATCTACGTAAATTGCAATATCGGTTGTACCTCCACCAATATCAATCAGCACCACTCCCTGGCGTTTTTCTTCTTGACTCAAACAAGACATCCCGGAAGCGATCGGTTCCAAAATAACATCTTCAACATTTAAACCAGCCGAATTTACACAGCGAATGATTTTCTTTATTTCATTTTCATTACCTGTAATAATTTGGAAATAGCCGACGATTACTTCGCCTAATTCACCCACAGGTTCTACCGTTTCTCTGATATTATCAATAATAAATCTTTGAGGAATAACGGTTATAATTTTCTCACCAGGATTTACCGAAATATTTTCCAAATCATCAATCATAGAATTGATCTCTTCTTGCCGAATAATCTCATCTTTTCCATTTCTACGAGTAATCACATGTTTGTATTCCATACTTCTGATATGTCTTCCCGCAACGCCCACAAATACATTGTCTATCTCTTGGTTAGAACGAGTAACCGCGCTATTTTTGGAAATATTGATCCCATCAACGGTTTTATTGATATTAAAAATTAAACCGTGTTGCACACCCGTAGATTCTCCTTTTCCGTATCCGAGAATATCTATCTTCCCATCACTGTTTTTATAACCTATGATGGTGGCTATCTTAGTAGTGCCGATATCAAGTCCGACAATTATTTCAGGAGAAGTTTCAATGATATTATCTTTTTTCATAAGCTATGAATTGATTTTTTTTCTCGCAATGACTCTATTTTTAAATCGAACATCCAACAATGAATATTGATCCATTCCCATATATGCCAAACCATTTGTATAGGTTTCCTTCAGGTTAAATAATTTCTCCTCCGCATTTTTATCATCTCCAAATAAAATAACATGTTTACCTACGGTAGGCACTATTTCTATTTCATTCTTATCATTAACATACAACTGCCTAAATTGTGCGGTATAAAATTCATTTTCTTCTATTAATTTTGCAATATTAAAAACAGCATTAATATTGGATTTCTGTGTTTTAATATTACTATTCGGTTTATAAACAGTCCCAATATTGCCATTTACAACCATGATATTATCTTTCACACGGGATGAAAAAGGAAGCAATTTACCTTCGTCATCAATAAAATACTGATCACCGGATTTGGGATACACATGAAGCAAAACATTTTTAAGTGTTACATCAATCAATAGCTGGGTCCCGGCAAAATATACTTCATTAATTGATTTGATATAAGGGTGAGTACTCAACGTATGATTAATTCCTTCCATGTCTACCTCTTTCAATTTAAGGCCTACCGTTTCAATACCTGCCTGATTGATCAAAGATAATATTTCGGATTCGCTTACTGTAGGAACTTCTCCGGAGTAATGAAGTTTCACATTTACTTCGCTACATTGTCGATTCGGCATTTTAACGGCAGCCAATACCAGAACAACTATCACACTAATAGTCAACAATATTTTGGTAATTGCTTTTAAAACTTTCATTACTTAATCTATTCTGAACGATTGTGCACAAAAATAATGGTTTATTTATCAAAATAAAACTATATAAAAATATAAAAATAAACAGCTGATTGTTAATATGAATAATTTGTATAATTTAGATTGGTAATAATTTAGATTAATGGATACTCTTTTTTTCAAAATAAGAAAAGATAAAAAAATAAGGCCTGTTTTAAGATCAGAATTTGAAAGATAAAAACAATAAAAAGCCGTGAAAATTTTCTTTCCACGGCAAATTTAAGCACCTAATATAAAATTATTTAGCAGGATAAGGAATTACAATATCATCACAATATTCGCAACGATAAGAACGTTTTTCTTCATCTACCAAATGAAATACATGATCAAAGTAATTTTCAATAGAAGTCACGCAACGCGGATTTTTACATTTGATAATGTTCTTAACCACGTGAGGCACTTCCAATTTTACTTTCTGAATGGTTTTTCCGTTTTCAATAATATTGACCGTAAGATTAGGATCAATCAGACCTAAAAAATTATAGTCAATATCAATTTCATTATTAATTTTAATAATATCTTTTCTCCCCATTTTTTCGCTGTAAGCATTTTTAATAAGTGCTACAGTATAGTCGGCTTTTTCCAATTTCAGGTAATTAAATAATTGAATACCATAACCGGCTTTAATATGGTCAATTACAATTCCTTTTTCTATGCTGGTAATTTCTAACATGATAATTTCATTTTAATAAATTCCTAAAAGTTTTAAAATTAAAGCCATACGAACATACATTCCATTCTTTGCTTGTACAAAATATTGAGCACGCGGATCTTTGTCCACATCCGTACTGATTTCATTTACACGAGGAAGCGGGTGAAGGATGTAAGTATCGGGGCGGGCATAAGCCATTTTATCCATATCCAAGATAAAACGGTCTTTTAATCTGATATAATCTTCTTCATTGAAAAATCGCTCCCGTTGAACACGAGTCATATACAAGAAATCAAGTTCACCCATATAAGGTTCCATCTCGTCCACTTCTTCAAACGGAATATTGTTTTTCTTGATAATTTCCTCCCGGATATATTCGGGAACGCGAAGTTCTTCAGGCGACATTAAAATAAACTTAACTCCTTCATACTTACTTAAAAACTTAATAAGAGAATGTACAGTACGCCCAAATTTAAGGTCACCGCAAAAACCGTAAGTTTTGTTTTCCACATTATCGCGTAATCTTTCAATGGTAAGAATATCGGTCAAGGTTTGAGTAGGATGTTGATGGCCACCATCACCAGCATTGATTAACGGCATGCTTACATAATGACTTGCCACCCTGGGTGCACCTTCTTTAGGATGTCTCATAACCGCAATGTCAGCATAACATTCAATAGTACGGATTGTATCGGCAATACTTTCACCTTTGGCTGCAGAACTGGAATTGGGTTCTGAAAAGCCGATAACACTTCCTCCCAATCTCAACATAGCCGCCTCAAAACTGAAACGAGTACGCGTACTGGGTTCATAAAAAAGAGTTGCTAAGATTTTACCTTCACAACTCTTTCTAAATTTTTCCGGATTTTCTACGATTTGATGAGCCAAATCGAATATCTCACGAAACTCTTCGCGAGTAAAATCCGAGGGATCGATTAAACATCTGTTTTTTAACAAAATAAAGCCCTCCTTTGATTTTTAAAGGTTATTAAATATTGAAATAAATTTCATCGTGATAATATTTGTGCAAAAGTACAAAAAATGTTTTTTGTAATAACGGGTCCGAAAAAAAAATTAATAATAGGCCCTTTGATTTCTATCAATTATTCTGATGACAACATTTTAGTTAAGATCCATTTTTTTCAAAAAAATCATAACAAACCTTTTATTGTATGAAAAAAATCGCGTACTTTTGTCCCATTATGGAAAAAATAATTTGTAAAGAAGGTATTGTTCGCAAAATTAACCCTAATGATGTCACAGTTGAAATTATAGTCAGTTCAGCATGTGGTGGTTGCAATGCAAAAGCATTATGTATGATGTCAGAGCAAAAAAATGAGCTGATCATGGCAAAAAATTTAGGAAACGAAACCTTTGAAATAGGAGAAACGGTTTCTATTTCCATGCGAGAAAGCTTAGGGAAAAAAGCAGTTTTGATTGGCTATCTTTTTCCTTTTTTAGTTTTGATCATTGGTTTATTCAGTACCTACTATTTCTCCCGTAATGAATTACTAAGCATCGGAATCGGAATTGGCCTAACCGTTTTATACTATCTTATTATACGATTGTTAAATAAAAAAATAGATAAACAATTTATTTTTTACGTTTCCAAAAAAAATTAGATTTGCCGTTTTTTTATCTCTTCGTGAATTTTGGATGCCAATTCAAAATCTTCACTTTCAACTGCCCCATCCAATAAGGTTTGGAGCTCTTCCTTGGACATTTCTTTCAATTTTTCATTCAAGTATCTGTCATATTCTTTTTGTGTTTCTTCCTCTTCTTGCTCTGAATCGAACCATTCATCCTGTTCTTGTTTTGAATTACCATCTTCCTCCATCTCTATTTGATTTTGTTTAAATACAATAGGATCAATAAAAATGGGAACTCCAAATTTAAGAGCCAATACCACCGCATCGGAAGTACGCGAATCTATATGAATTTTATTATCTTCATTTACTTCTAAGTAAAGATCCGAGAAATAAATCCCTTCTTCATATTTATAAATAACAACTCTTTTCACTTCCATTTGGCAGCAATCAGCCAAACTTTTAAAAAGGTCATGCGGACTGGGTCGGCGTGGCTTCATTTTATTAAGCTCCAATACAATAGATCGAGCTTCACTCAACCCTATTACAATAGGAATATAGCGTTTGCCTCCCTTTTCTTTTAATACCAAAACATAGGCTTCAGAAGGGGTGGATGAATTCTGCAAATCGGCTACTTCCAATTCTATTAACTCCATCATGATTTCTCCTTTACTTGAATCAAGTTGCAAATTTACAAAACAAATTACGAATAACAATAGTTTCTATTTTTTAACATCAATTAAATTTTTCTGTAAAAAACTATTTTTCTTATATTTGCAAGTTGTTTTACCCTCTTTCAGGGTAAGGGTGTTCTATAATCATATATCAAAACATCAAATGCGTCAATTAATTAATAATCAAAATATTATACTATGAAAAAAATTGTATTCCTATTGGGGACTTTAATGTTTCCACTGTTCATGTTTGCCGGTGAGGCAGACTTAACTTTGCCTAATTTTAGTGATGTTACTTTTTTTAATGGAGCCATTACGGGCAGATCTTTATTGCTATGGGGATCCATTATTGTTTTTTTAGGATTAATTTTTGGTTTATTACAAGCCATCAGCATTAAAAAATTCCCGGCTCATAAATCAATGAAAAATGTAGCCAATACCATTTATGCAACTTGTAAAACTTATTTGCTACAACAAGGGAAATTTTTGCTTATTTTGTTTGCAATCATTGGAGCTGCTATCATTTTTTATTTCGGTGTTTTAAGCGGTAAGACATTTCCGCAGGTCTTTGTTATTTTATTGTGGACTATTTTAGGTATTTTAGGCTCTTATTCAGTAGCATGGTTTGGCATCAGAATCAATACATTAGCAAATTGCAGAACCTCTTTTGCATCCCTCAGAGGAAAACCTTGGAATGTGGTTTCAATTCCTCTTCAATCAGGTATGAGTGTAGGATTACTGCTAATTACCATTGAATTGATTATGATGTTAATCATTTTATTATTTGTTCCTGCGCAAAGTGCCGGCGCTTGTTTAATTGGTTTTGCTATTGGTGAATCATTGGGTGCCAGTGCATTAAGAATTGCTGGCGGTATTTTTACCAAAATTGCTGATATCGGCTCCGATCTAATGAAAGTAATCTTTAAAATTGGAGAAGATGATCCTAGAAATCCAGGTGTTATTGCCGATTGTACGGGGGATAATGCAGGGGATAGCATAGGCCCAACCGCCGATGGTTTTGAAACTTACGGGGTTACCGGTGTAGCTCTTATCTCTTTTATCATTTTAGTAATGCCAGAAGCTGTTGAAACACAAAGTTTATTAATTGCCTGGATTTTTGTTATGCGTATTTTAATGGTTTTTACCTCTGTCTTTTCTTACGGTATTAATAAATGGATTTCAACTGCACGGTATAAAAACGCAACCAACTTTAATTTTGAAGCTCCTCTTACTTCATTGGTTTGGATCACTTCCATTGTTTCTATTATTGTTACTTATATCATCAGTTATTTATTGTTAAATCACAACTCTATTTCCGATACCTATGGTGGAGACTTATGGTGGAGATTGGCATCCATTATCAGTTTGGGAACTTTAGCTGCTGCCATTATTCCTGAATTTACCAAAGCATTTACCAGTTCCAAATCTCGCCACGTGCAAGAAATAGTAACTGCCTCTCGAGAAGGTGGAGCTTCCTTAACCATTTTATCAGGGATGGTAGCAGGTAATTTTAGTGCTTTTTGGAAAGGAATGGTCATGATGGGATTGATGTGGGCCGGTTTTATGATTTCATTAAACGGAATGACTATTTTTGGTGAATATGCCTCTATCTTTGCTTTCGGGTTAATCGCATTCGGATTTTTAGGAATGGGCCCCGTCACCATTGCCGTGGATAGTTACGGTCCTGTAACCGACAATGCTCAATCGGTATTTGAACTTTCTCAAATAGAACATATTCCGGCTATCAAATCAGAAATTGAACAAGATTACGGTTTTACTCCTGATTTTGAAAGGGGAAAATATTATCTGGAAGCCAATGACGGTGCTGGTAACACATTCAAGGCAACCGCCAAACCAGTATTGATCGGAACCGCTGTTGTGGGTGCTACTACCAT
>JAVWBZ010000027.1:7512-11888 GCA_036649255.1 Bacteroidales bacterium | reverse complement strand
GAAGATATAAGGTAGATTTATTATTTTCAAAAATTACAAAACCCAATATTTCATTATTTTCCATATAAACCAAGATATGATGCAGTTTTGCATATTCAATAATTTCTTCGACATAAGGGATTTGCTCTGTTTTAGGATCAAAATAATCATTTAATATTTTATGAATTCTCTTTGCCTGTTCTTCCGTTGCATACGTAACCTGCTCCAAATCGTTGTAATCATCAACCATAGATTTAATTCGTGACATACGAACCAGACAGCAATAGTCGGAAAAGCCCGTCTGATAAAAAACATTGCTGACAAGATTACATTGTTCCTTATTCCCAACAAGATCAAACATTACTGTTTGATTTTGATATTTCAATTTAAATTCAAAAAGAGATTTTTGTAGCTCTTCCAATGTGGTTGAGCTATAAAAAACATTCCAAAAAGAGGCATTTTTTTTGATAAAAAAAACAGTTTCACCCATCTTTTCGCAAAATAAAACATCTTTCTTGATCCAAACAGTTGTTTTAAACTCGTCTAAATAAAAATTAGTCAGATAACCTTTTTTCAGTTTTCGGAGATCATTTACCTCTTTCAAGATCTTGTCAAGTAAAACTATTTTATCCATTGATTTGGTTTGTATAAAAGAGTCTGTCAATTTTTCCGTTTGTATTTCTTTGTAATTCATCGAGCCTGATAAAAATAGCTGGAATCATATACTTCGGCAATGTTTGTGCCAATATTTTTCGAAAAGATGCTGTATCTATTTCATTTTCATTTTCATAAAACAGTGTAATCTCTTTTTTGGCATAATGATAAACGACGCAACCGTTTTTAGCTATTTTCAGCGTATTTACGATAACATGTTCTATTTCTCCCAATTCTATTCGATAGCCCATGTGTTTAATCAAAGTGTCTTTTCTTCCTTTAAAAACAATTTCCCCTAAAGGATTTACAAAAACAACATCGCCGGTACGGTAAATAATTTCAGGATAGGAATCATTCAACGGATTTTGAACAAAAGCAGCAGCCGTTTTTTCGGGATTGTTATAATATCCCATTGCCAAAGATGTTCCCCGCACACATAATTCACCCTCTTCACCCTTTTCTACAGGTTGATTTTCTTCGTTTAGAATTAGAATCCCAGTATTTTTATAGGCACAACCTATCGGAATCGGTTCATCATCTCTCAATTCTCTTTTTACAACGTAAAAAGTACAATCCAATGTGATCTCTATGGGGCCATACAAGTTGGCAAAAGTTATGTGTGGTAAACCGTTGCGCCAACAATTAAATTGTTTTGTCGGGAACACTTCCCCTGCAAACCAAACTAACTTTAGATCAGGTAATTCTATTTTGGTTAATAAATCCAAATTGGCAATATTGACCATAATAGTGGGAACCCAAAAAATAAAAGAAACTTTTTGTTCCTGCAATATTTTCAAAATACTGACGGGAAAAGCAGATAAGAGATCTGGAATCAAAACCAGGGTGGTGCTTTTTGCCATCATCATACACAATTCAAAGCTATATATATCAAAAACAATCGGAGACAGAGAACCCATGATTTCATGATCCGAAAAATTAAATATCTCTTGGGAACGTGCCATAAAATCAAAGAAACTTCTATGATTTAACACAACACCTTTAGGGGTACCGGTAGATCCTGATGTATTGATGATGCAATAAGGATCCGTATCAATTAACGCTGATGATAAACGATTCAAGAGAAAAGAGGTATGATCAACCTCATTTTCAAAATGGAGATCATCAATATTAATGATTGTAATACGATGGTCGATAACTGTTCCAAGCTGATCAATCAGTTTTGAATTGGTAATTAAAACTTTGGGGCGAATCAGTTCAACAATGTTCTGGATGCGCGTCAGCGGTGTTTTGATGTCTAAATTCATGTATATATTACCACTGTAAGTAATTGCCAAATCGGCATAAACACTTTCGATACTTTTAGGAAGGTAAAGAGCTATCGGCTGATTTATAAAATCCTGTGTCGAAAGGATGGTATTTGCCAGTTGTTTGGCACGATTTGCCAATTCGGCAAAGGTGATGGTTCTTTCTCCCTCCACTACGGCTATTTTTTCTTGCACTCTGGGGAAAGTCTCTTCAAAATATTCTATTAGATTTATTTTCATTCGTGGCATAACATTTATTTCAATTATACGGGAGCTCACCCACCCTTCATCATTTTCTCTTTTTATTTAATTTGCTAAAATACAAAAAAATATTTTGCAACAAAGCCTTTCAAACAAAGTTCTCTTCGGTTGAAAAGAACCTATAGCGATCATCAAGTAGGATTTGATTGTAAACGTCATCGGACACCTCCTTTGTTTTTCTCCAACCATAACGAAAAGAATCGATCATATACAAAATATCCCCCATTTTCATCCTGCAACAGGAGTGTTTTATCTACCAATGAGTTCAATGCCAGTTTGACACTACTGACTGCTGTTAGATCATACTTTTTCATAAAGCTGTTTTCAAAAGGGGAAGCTACTTTTTTCTCTTTTGCAATGGCAATCAATAGGCGCAACTGCCCCTTCGTAATCATTTCACAGTAAGTGTTGTAGGTTGCATTTTCTTCTTGCAGCATCGCATTTAAAATATGAAATAGATCTTCTTCTGAATATTCTTTTTTGGGCAAAGCATACAATTGATTTAATATGAGTTGTATGTACCATGTGTGCCCTAACATGGTATCGTAGATATAATGAAACATAGATTCAGTTAAAATTTTACCGGCATCCGAAAATAGTTGAATAGCAAATTGTTGATAAACTTCACATGGGATTGCCCCAAGTACTATTTCTTGTGTGCTTTGATAAAAAGGGTGATTAACGGAAGTAAAGATGGCATCCATCAAATGTTTTTTACTGCCGGAAAAAATAAAATGAACATTGGGTAGAGATTGAATATAAGAACACAATAATGTTTCCACGCCTTTTTCAGGCCAGGTGGTAATTTGTTGAAATTCATCCATGGCAATGAAACATGTTTTACCCGATTCTTGCAAATATTGGAAAATTTCTTGCAAACTATTTTCCAAATGAGCAGCATCTATCTCTAACAACAGTTTAGGAGAATCGGTCATGCTATCATAAGAAAAAGAGGGGCGGCAATTTTTAAAAAAAGCCATCATCTTATTCATGATTGTGGTGGAAAAAGGGTCTAATTGCCCCAACACCATATTACCGAACAGAGTGACAAAATCGTGCAAGTTTTGAGTGGAAAAAATATCAAGATAAAAACAATTAACAGCAGGATCAGCTTCTTTCAACAAATAAAAAACATGTTGTATCAATCCTGTTTTGCCTATACGACGAGGACTGATCAGCGTTAAATCTCTTTCGTTGGTCAAAGCTAAAATCATTTTTTCACTTTCCTCCTTCCTGTCACAAAAGTAGGTAGGGCCATGGTAACCGGCCATTACAAAAGGATTAGCTAAATTGTTTTTCATCTATATTTCTTAAAAACATAAAATATGAAACATAAAATATGAAATGCAAAAATAAGAAAAAAAAGAATCCACTCTTCTCTTTTAAGTAAAAGAAAGCACAAAGTAAAATCAGATGATCCGAAATCAAGGCATTATAGGGCATTATTTTTTATGACACCCACAATTCTTTTTACATCTTGATCACATAATTGATGATGTAATGGTAAACAAATCACCGAATCTGCCATTTGATTGGCCACCGGGAGATTCTCAGTAGCAGCAGACGGAAGTTGCCGATAAGGATTAAAATTGCTGATCAGCGGATAAAAATAGCGGCGTCCGAAAATTCCGTGATCTTTCAATTTTTGATATAACTGATCCCGGTTCATTCCATAGGCTTCGGAATTGATAAAAATGGGAAAATAGGAATAGTTATAGGTAACGTCGTGCTGTTCTTTTAAAAAAGTAATTCCATCAAGATCAGACAACAGTTCACCATAAAGACGAGCCCATAACTGTCGTTGTGCAATAGCCTGATCTATCAACTTGAGTCCAGCCAATCCGAAAGCAGCTTGCACCTCATTTAATTTGGCATTGATACCTGGTTCTTCCACCACCGTTTCATCGCGAAAACCAAAATTTTTAAGGTTATCAACATGATGTTTCATTTCGGGAGTATGGCACACAATGGCGCCTCCTTCAATGGTTGAGTAAGTTTTGGTAGCATGAAAGCTTAATACAGACAAGTCGCCGGCATTTAAAATGGAATGGCCGGCCCGTTTTACCGCAAAGGCATGGGCTGCATCATACACCACTTTTAAATTGTGTCGGTTTGCAATTTGTTGAATTTTGTCAACGTTGCATGGTGTTCCATACACATGTACCGGCATAATGGCAGTGGTTTCAGGGGAAATGGCAGCTTCTATTTTACACGGAT
>JAVWBZ010000027.1:0-7502 GCA_036649255.1 Bacteroidales bacterium | reverse complement strand
TCCATATTGCACGTAACGGGATCAATGTCAACAAAAACAGGTTTGATTCCATTCCACCATAGGGCGTGTGTGGTAGCCACAAAACTATAGGGAGTGGTGATTACTTCTCCTTTAATACCCAATGCTTGCAACGCCGTCATCAAGGCCAACGTTCCATTAGAAAAAAGCGATATGCACTGAACCCCAAGATAGCGACAAAGTTCTTGTTCCAATTGCTGATGCATGACACCGTTATTGGTAATCCATTTACTATCCCATATTTTTTGAAGGTAGGGAATAAAATCTTCCAACGGGGGAAGAAGAGGAGAGGTAACGGTGATAATTTGATCTGTTTCTTTCACACCCATGATTACTGTTTTACTGCATAAATTAAATCTTCCTTCCTATTGAAACCATAGTAGATGGCACTTTTTTGATCAAAATATTGAGATGACAAGACAGGAGTTAATTTAAAACCGGCTTCTTGAATAGAGGCAAAAAATCTTTTTTCGCTAAAAATTCTCACATGATCTTCTTGTCCGAATATCGCCAACCGCGATTCATTGGTATTTACATTTTGATCTTCAAAATTATGTTCTAACAATTTTGAATAAGGTGTTTGCAGAATAGCAATGCCATTGGGTTTCAACACACGATATATTTCCGCTAGGGCCTGTTCATAAGAAGGAATATGTTCCAAAACATGATTGCAAATCACCATATCGAACCAATTCTCCTCAAACGGTATATGCGTGGCATCTATCGCTCGAATATCATCGGTTGTTGGAAATAAATCAGCCTTGACGTATTGGGATGGCAATAACGACTGAATTTTTGCAGCTACATGTGTTTCGGGAGCAAAGTGTAAAACAGCTCCTTTTTCTATTTTATTCCACAACTGCAACCGATCGAAAAACATAAATAAATGCCTCTCTCTGTCATGGCTCCAGCAATAAGGACATCCAAAATTGTCAATATCGCTCCCTACCATATCCAAACTTTGCCAAAATGATCGGTTTGCCATTTTTTTAGTTCCACCTTTATACTTTAAAAATTGATTAAACGACCGTTTGCAAATATTACAATGCCGTTTGTTTCCTGTTCTACTATAAATTTGTATAATTTTATTTACTAATTTCATAGACAGCACTATTTAAATTTTTTTAATATTGTTCTTCAAAATGCGTGTGATTTTTAATTTTTGAATGCTTCATACCTTGCGAGAGTTCCTTCAGTCTAAAAATCGAATTTTCTGATTGCGCGTGCAAAGATAATACTATTCATTAATTTATACTTCTATTTTATATCTCCTCGGTTGACATGTAAAATACGTTTAATATTTCTTACGACAATATTTCTTATTTCAACATAATCCTCCGATCTATACAACTCATTCAACCCAACATAAATTACAAAACCGGAAAATAGTTGCAACGGTAAAATGATCCATACCGACAAATCCAACAGAGACAAACTCCAGACCAAAATTCCCATCATAGAAGAAATCATAAAGAAAGGCAGAATATCTCGTAACTGTTCTTGTAAAGAATAATTAATCAATTTTTTTGAATAGTAAGTATTCATATAAACAGCAATTATATTGACAAAAAAGCCACTCCATAACATGGTTACAATTCCATAAAAAACCCCTAATACAATAGGAACTACGGCAATTATTTTCTTGATGATTTCCAATTTTAATATCAGATCGGATCTTCCTTTTACTTGTAGTATATTAAGATTAATTGCATGAAAGGGATAGAACATGCCTGAAAAACATAGAATTTGAAGATAATATACACTGGGCAACCATTTTTCACCAATTAAGATCACGATTAACGGTTTGGCAATAGCGGCAAGGCCAAACATAACAAGAAAGGAAACCAGCATCGTAGACTTAATGGTTTTTTTAAATCCGTTTTTCAATCGTGTTTCTTCCTGTTGAATAGAGCTCAAAACGGGATAACTCACACGCTGTACAATGGAAGACAGGTTATTTGAGAAAATATTACAAAACTGCTGTGCCCTTGTATATTGTCCCAAATCGCTCGCCTTATAGAATTTTCCTATTATAATAGAGTATAGCTGATTATAAATAGAGTCGATTAGAGAGGCAATCAGAAGTTTACTTCCATACGAAAAAAGAGATTTAAATCGTATATAAGAAAATTGAAATATCGGGAGCCATTGATTATAAATCCATAGCAGTATCGTATTGATCAACTGTCTCGATAATTGTTGACCTACCAGACTCCAAACTCCAAAACCACTAAAAGCCATTGTCAGCCCCAAAGCTCCCCCACAGAAGGAAGAAAGAAGAGATATTTTTGTAAGCTTCTTAAAATCAACTTTTTTTATCAGAATTGTATTTTGAATAATGGAAAAAGCATTGACAATTAACACCAATCCCATCACTCTAATAAGTTTGGTTAAAGAAGGTTGATTAAAAAAAACAGAGATGGCAGGAGCCAAAAAAAACAGTAGAAAATAGAGAAGAATACTCAATCCAATATTAAAATAAAATACGGTACTGTAATCAACTTCATTTGCATCGTTCCTTCTAATCAAAGCATTAGAGAAACCACTATCTACAATAGTGTTGGAGATTGAAATAAAAATGGTTATAATGCCAATAATGCCAAATTCTGCCGGAGACAGTAATCGAGCAAGTATTAAACCTACAATAAATGTTACCCCAAGATTGGCGGTATTTTCCAAAAAACTCCACCCCATTCCCTTAACCGCTTTCTGCTTCAAAGTTTCAGACATCTATTATTTTTTATAAGCGGCAAAAGTAGTAATTTTTGATTACTTTTCAAGGTAAAATTTAGAATTACGACAAACTTAATCGATATTAATTATTTCGTACTTTTGTCATTTTTTAAATGTAAAAAAATGTGATACACAAACCTGTTTTTTCTCAACTTGAAAAAAACTTCACGGCTATTAAAAAGAACGATTTATCTATTTTTAATTTAATATTACTTCCAACTATCAAATTTTGACATGGGAATTATTATCAGACAAAGCATCAAGGGAACTGTCGTCAATTTTATTGGTGTAGCGATAGGGTTTATTACCACTTTTGTAGTCGTGATTCGGTACTTGACTCCTGAAGAAATTGGGTTAACCAGAATTTTGGTTGACGCTGCAACTCTTTTTTCCGGATTTGCATTACTGGGAACCTCTTCTTCAATGGTGCGTTTTTATCCATTTTTTAAAAATAACGAACAAAAAGATCACGGATTTTTTTTCTGGAGTATCGCAATTCCATTGATTGGATTTATTTTAATCGCGCTCTGTTTTTTCTTTCTAAAAAATACTATTATAAACGCTTTTGCCGACAAATCACCTCTATTTCTCCAATATTTCTACCTACTTCTCCCCCTTACTTTTTGCATGACCTATTTGTCTATTTTCGAATTAAACAGCAATCTGTTGATGAGGATTGTAGTACCCACTTTTATCCGCGAAATAGGGATCCGGGTATTGCTTCTCTGTGCCTACCTGCTCTATGCTTTTAAAATTCTATCCCTCGACCATTTTGTTTTAGTTTTTTGTTCGGTTTATGCCATAGCCGCCATTTGTAATATTATTTATTTAATCTCGTTAAAAAAAGTATCGTTTAAGCCTGATTTTAAACATCTTACAAAATCATTACAAAAAAGTTTCCTCTATTATACCCTGTTTTTATTGATTGGTACTTTAATCGGAAGTATCACTGCAACCATTAATACTTTCTTTGTCAGTGCGAAAATGGGATTGGCATACACGGGTATTTTTTCAATTGCTACTTACATTGCGGCCATTATCGAAATTCCCTATCGTTCGTTAGGCGCTATCACCCAACCTCAAATTGCTCAAACGGTAAAGGAAAATAATTTTGATGAAACCAGTAAGTTATGCAAAAACATTTCTCTTCACCAATTTATAGTCAGCACTTTTCTTTTTTTTACCATATGGGTTAATATTCAGTTGATTTTTCAAATTTTACCCAACGGCAGCGAGTACATGGCCGGAATATGGGTGGTTTTCTTTTTAGGCCTGACCCGCATTATTACCTCTTCGTTTGGGGTAGGAATATCTATTTTGGGCTATTCTAAATACTATTATTATTCATTATTTTTGAGCATTTTACTTGCCGGAACTGCCATCTTTCTCAATTTATGGTTAATTCCTCTCTACGGAATTGAGGGAGCTGCACTGGCCACTTTTTTATCTACTTGTTTAGACTCTATCTTTTTATTGACTCTTAACAAGATAAAACTAAATATCACACCGTTTTCTATCGCTCAATTGAAAATAGTGCTGATCCTACTCCTAATGTTTGGATTTAATCGTATTTGGAATTTTGCATTAACACCTCTTTTTTCTCAACTCCCTATCAAAGAACTGTATTGCAGCATTCTCAGCAACTCTTTGGGTACTTTTTTCACCCTTGGAGCAGGCATTGTAATTCTCTATTGCTGGAAAGTATCAGAAACAGTCAATCATTTAATTAGAAAAGCATTCAAAATCATATAAAATAAGGCATTCCACGATACATTATTCTCGAAAAATCTCTTATATGATTGCTTATTCGAGCCTAAATACACCTTTACACGCACAGCTGAAAAGTATTCAACTTACTCCGCTGGTCTTTCAATTTATTGAAAAAAATGATGTAAATTTGCCGATTAAAAAATAGCTTTATGAAAAATCAAATTCCATCTTATACCGAAGCTTTTACAGAACTTCAAGAAATCGTAAAGAAAATGGAAAATGCCAATATTTCGGTAGATGAGCTTTCCGAAAATATCAAAAGAGCCTCTTTGCTCATCAAAATATGTAAAGACAAGCTCACTAAAACCGAAGAAGAGGTTAATTTAATTATCAATGAACAAATGCAATAGTCCTAATATTGTATTGAAAAAAACTGTTTTATGTTTGAATTAGTTTCGGAAGCTCTTGAAGAATACTGCGAAGCACATACGACTCCTGAAAATGAATTATTGTATCAGTTAAATCGGGAAACTCATCTGAAAGTGTTGCGTCCCCGTATGTTATCAGGATTATTACAAGGAGAGTTTCTTTCCATGATTTCTCAAATGATTCGACCAAAATATATTTTGGAAATCGGGACCTATACAGGATATGCAACTTTGTGCTTAGCCAAAGGATTAGAAGAAAACGGATGCTTGGATACCATTGAAATTGATGAAGAATTAGAAGAGCTTATTCGTAAATATTGGAAACAATCGCCCTATTCTCAACAAATTCATCTTCATATAGGAGACGCCAATCATCTTATTCCAACCTTGAATAAACCTTGGGACTTGGTTTTTATGGATGCCGAGAAAAAAGATTACCTTCATTACTACGAAATGATACTTCCGCAAATGCGAAAAGGTGGTTTTCTACTGGTAGACAATGTTTTATGGAGTGGAAAAGTGGTTGAAGAGGTTGCTCACAACGATAAGGAGACGAAAGCGATTCTTGCCTTTAACCATCATATCCAACAAGATTCCAGAGTAAGAAACGTGATGTTGCCGTTTCGTGACGGCCTTTCTATTATAATGAAACTATAGCTTATGAGAATTGACATTTTAACCCTGTTTCCCGAAATGTTCAGTGGTGTTTTCGGTTGTTCCATTATCAAAAAGGCAGTTGATCGAAATTTAATAGAACTATATACGCACGATATTCGGAGTTATTCTTTGGACAAGCATCGAAGAGTAGATGATTATCCTTTTGGCGGTGGAGCCGGAATGGTAATGATGATTGAGCCCATTGCCCGATGTATTGAAACCTTAAAAGCAGAACGTTCTTATGATGCTGTTTTATTCATGGCCCCCGACGGTAAAACTTTCAATCAGCAAAAAGCCAATCGTTTTTCTCTTCTGAAAAATATGATGATTTTATGCGGACATTATAAAGGAGTAGACGAACGGGTACGTGAACTTTTTATAACAGAAGAGATCAGCATCGGTGATTTTGTACTTTCTGGCGGCGAATTGGCCGCCATGACCATTGTAGACGCCATTGCCCGTATCATACCGGGCGTATTGAACGATGAAACTTCCGCCCTCTCCGACTCTTTCCAAGACGGATTACTCTCTCCTCCCGTTTACACTCGCCCCGCTGACTATAAAGGACATAAAGTTCCAGAAATCCTGCTCTCAGGGCATCAAAAAAAATTGAAGAATGGAAAATAGAGCAACAATTTCTACGAACAAAAGAACGAAGGCCCGATTTATTATAGTAAAAAATCAAATTATTATTTAATCATCATATTTATATACATGAAAAAAACAATTATATTAAACCTTAATCACACCAGAACCGGTTTTAATAAAGATGACATTACACTGGTAGAACATAAAGAAACAGAATTGAAAACAGATGATGCCGGCAATATCGTACAGGAAATACATTATCATCCCGACGGGGAAATTTTATGTACAATTGATCATCAATACAATGAAAAAAAACAACCTATTTTATCGGAACAATTTGACGGACAAAACGAACTTTGTGAACGCAATATCAAACAATATAATGAACAACATCAACTGATTCGGGAAGATATTTATTACGGCGAAAATATGCCTGCCTATTCTACCCTCTATCAGTACGAAAACAATCTGTTGGTAAAACAAGACATCTATGACGACAACGAATATGATTATAAGGAAAAAGAATATCATTATAAAAACGGTTTGCTCATCAAGGAAATTGAATATAATGAAGAGGGCAAAGAAGCATATATCATTGAAAGCAACTACAATCAATCATCAATATTAAGTAAGAAAATACGTCATGAAATTCAACAAAAAGACCGTAGATCCTACGAGTTTGAATACGATGACCGTCAAAATAAAATCAAAGAGTTGGTTTATAATTATAACGATGAGCTGATTTCAAAAAGCTATTACACCTATAATGAGGATAACCAAATAATGGAAACAGAAGAAGAAGATCTTGATCATTATCAATTAACTAAATTTGAATACGAAGGCAAAAATCTCATTAAGAGCATGGTTTACGGGAAAGGAAATCTGTTACTCTCTTGGAGTGAGTATCTATACAACGAACAAAAAGAGATAATAAAAATAGTAAATTATAAACAAGACGAAGTGGTTCCAAGCGAATATCGGATCTTAAATGAAATCAGATATGAGCGAATATCGTAATTCAATCAAAATTCTTTGATATCATTTTAAAAAAGATTAAAATCTACAATTGTTTATAAACAGAATATGATCCAATAGATAAATCCTGCAGGAGCTGCCAATAGCATGGAATCCAAGCGATCCAAAATTCCGCCATGGCCGGGAAGCAAATTACCGCTATCCTTTATTCCGCTATTTCTTTTGAACATCGATTCTATCAAATCTCCAAAAGTGCCAAAAACAATGATAGTAAGTGCAAAACCTATCCAATGCCAAGGGGTTGTAAAAACGCCTGACTGGAAATATGGGATATAAGATAGTAAAACAGCCCCCCCAACAGTCAGTAACATTGAAATGAGCGCTCCTTCCCAC
>JAVWBZ010000026.1:10985-11993 GCA_036649255.1 Bacteroidales bacterium | reverse complement strand
AAGGCGGAACAGAGAGTGGCAGAAGCTTTGAAAGGGGAAAAATGGCCACGAAGCAAGGAGGAACCGCGAGGAATACAGCGGAAGACGCGACGGCGAAGCCGGCACGCCCTGAGGGAAATTATCGTTGAATCATTTGTTGGGCAAGGGTAAGAAATTCTGAGTCTATATCAAAAATTCTGGCAATGGTCATGCCTTCCATCGGGACCTCATCGCTATCGGTTTCCAACAACGAATAGTCCATATAATCGGCTATATTTTCGGGGGTAATTTTAATGTCTGTCCTGTTAATTGCCAAGCCTTTCACGCGTAATCTCCGGCAAGAAGCCTCAATTCCGTTGTAATGAGAGGTAATCAAAGCATTTACCTGATAGCGGGTCATCATTTCAATAAAGGCGCTTACCAAGGCTTTTCCCTCTTCCGGATTGGTAGTACGAGCCAATTCATCCACCAATGCCAGTATTTTTTTCCTTTTTTTGGCCTGTATCATAATTTTGTTAACATTTAAAATTTCAACGGCAAAAGAGGATAAACCATCCATCTCAGATTGCTGGTCACCAATACTGAACAGAATTTCCTCTACCGGCATAATAACGGCCTTATTGGCAGGCACATAAAAGCCAAACTGAAACAAATATTGAGCCAGTGCCACCGTTTTCAGCAGTACTGTTTTCCCCGACATATTAGCCCCCGTGATCAACGTTGGCGCTGAAAAAAGCTCCATATCAATAGGTTGAAATTTATGAACCCGCCCTAAATCGTTCAAGGCACTTTGCACTGCTGGATTAAAAAGCTGTTGATAAACGGTTTTATCGGTTCCTATTTCAGGTTTACAAAGTGCCCACTCTTTCTTTTGTATGGATTTGGCTATCAAAACATCCAAGTAGGCCAACTGGTCAAGGTTTTGCTGAATTTGCCGACCGAACGGCAGCAGTTGTTTACTTAGTTTTTGTCTAATCTGATCTTCTATTTGCATGGCTTCCCATCTATATTTTTCGTTTTCGGAGGTTC
>JAVWBZ010000026.1:0-10975 GCA_036649255.1 Bacteroidales bacterium | reverse complement strand
GGAGGTTCCGGTGGTCTCGTCCGTTTTCCGGCGTAACGAAACCAGCCGTGGATCATACGCAGCATAAATATAGAAATGGGGTATTCTTGTTTTCTCAGGATCTAGGAGGTCTATCACCTCCATCAAATCATGAAACGGCAATAAGTCAAAATTGGCCTGTTGCAACAACTTTGATATTTGCCAGGAAATGAGGCTTCCCTTTTTGATCTCAAATAATTGAATATCATCCAAAACCTGTTCATTGATCAGATTGGTCAAAGTTTGCGAAATATCGTTCAATTGTCCCAATTGGGTCTGAAGATCGGGAATCAGGGTTCCGTTTTCGTTTTCCAAAACGAAACGGTTTATCTCTTCCAACAGATCAAATTCCATTTTCAGCACAAACTCATCTTTGATAAAGGGCTGGTTTAGAACTCGTTTTCGCCCAATCCCTGAAGATATTTTCAAATGTTCGTACACAAAACGCAACCCACTCATCTGGCTGATCAAGGTTTTAAAAGTCTTCATTCTTATTTTATTATGAAAAATACCGTTTTTTTATACAAGGGTAATAGCCAAAACCATTACGGCAAATACCATTAAAACGGCAAGGCCTAAAAAAACGATATTTACAATTCCCGTAAATTTCCAAAATGTCTTCATGTTGTGAATAGATGCTTCTAAATATTCATCGCTATTCAAGGCAAGAGCTTTGTTGCTGCATCCAGCCGAACGGAATAAAAAGAGCACTGGAAAAATCATGATAATCGCCAAGATAATATAGATGATTCCCATTAAGACCATGGTAGCACTCGACCATTCGGGTATCGTTTCATTAAAAGGCAAGAAATTTCGCGTAATAAGCATGAACACCCCGCTGAAAAATAAACATGCAATGCCAACACAACCTAAAATAGCATAGAATTTCACCCAACATGACATACTTTTCAAATCTTTTTTCCCTTTATCGGTAATGGTCAGAACGTTTTTTGTTTCTGAAGGAACAAGCGTTTCCATTAAATTATGTTGATTTTCCATTTTTTATGTTTTTAAAATTCGAGAGCAAATATACAATTTTTACTGGTGTGTTAATGTATATTTAAGAGAATCATTTTCACATCAATCAATTGTCGTAACACTATTCGAGAAGAAAATTTACAGAATTCTTTTTTCGATAAAAGAAGAGAGCTCTTTAAAATAATAAAGAGATGATATAAGATAATCAGGCAATTAATTTTATGCTTTGATGACCATTTGAATCGTGGTTCTATTTTTTTGTTCGGCCAATATTTCTCTTCCTTTCAATACTTTTTTAATTGTTTCATCTGTATAATGACGAATGGTAATCAAATCAATATTCTCATTATATTTGACTTTGTAGTTGATAGAGAGCTCGGTCAATACTTTTTCCATTTGATAAGGCATGTTATCAACACAGATGGAAAAACTCAATGCCGAATTTTGCATTAGATTGATTTTTAATCTATTTTGGGAAAGGATGGCAAATATCTCAGATAAATTATCAACGGCAATAAATGAAAAATCTTTGGGAAAGATGGATATCAAGATCTGATCTGTTTTAAAGATATAGGAAGGAATTTCATTTTTCACTTCTTCTGCCGAAATAATACTGCCTGTGGCCTGAGGGTCTAAAAAAGGTTTTACCAACAGCGGGATTTGTTTGTTTTGGAGGGGTTTTAATGTTTTAGGATGAATGATTGTGGCTCCATAATAAGATAATTCAATGGCCTCTTCATAGGGTATTTTCTCCAATTTGATGGCATCAGGGAAGAATTTAGGATCGGCATTGAGCAAACCCGGAACATCTTTCCATATCGTAACATCTTTTGCATTCAAGGCATAGGCATAAATAGCCGCTGAATAATCAGATCCTTCGCGACCTAAGGTGGTAGGAAGTTTTTCAGCTGTTCCCCCAATAAATCCCTGCGTAATAATAAAAGAATCTTTTGTTTTGGTCAATATTTCCGTCACTTTACTTTGAATGATAGCGGTGGTGGTTTCCCATTCCACTTTTCCTTCTCTATAAGTATGATCGGTACGGATTAGTACTCTGGAATCAAGCCACTGATTTTTAACTCCGACAATATTAAGATAAGTAGAAATTAACTTGGTGGATAAAATTTCACCAAAACTCACAATCTGGTCATAATCAAAATCATAATTGTCGGAATGTTCTTCTTCCAATTTTTCTTCCAATTGCAAAAATATATCATTTAATTTCGAGCAGATTCGTTCGTTCTCAGGGGTTAGTTCGCGGGCTATGGTATAATGATTTTCTTTTAATGTATCTACCAATAGAGATAATTCCGATTTATCAGCATAATACGAATTTAAGATTTTTTCCAGCAGGTTGGTTGTTTTTCCTATGGCCGAAATAATGACAATCAGCGGCTCATTTTTATATAAGGAAAGAATAGATTGTAAGTTTCTAACACCTTCTGCATTTTTTACAGATGCACCTCCAAATTTAAAAACTTTCATTCTTATAAAAATTAAAGAATTTATTGAATTAATGTTTTTCGTTATAAATAATCTCCAGTAAGGTTGTTCCCACCGCCTGCAAAGGAGCTTTGTCTATCTGATCTATCTGATCGTGTGTGGTATGCCAAACCGAACAGAAGCCCGTGCCGGTTGTCATGTCTTGGTGAATAATATCAATCATCTTAATGCGAGCTATTTTATTCACGTAGTAATGATCATCCGTAACGGGATTGGCAGATTGATTGATAAAATAGTTCCCATGTCCCAATTTATAGGCGGCACTCCAAATTTTTGCAATCACATCTTGAGCATAATAAGAAGAAATTCCTTCATGATAGAATTTAGCATCGGAGGCTCCAACCATATCCAACACAATGCCAAAATCGGCATGATAATTTTTTACATGTTGATTGCGTGCCCAATATTGAGCTCCCAAGCACCACCAATCACCGGGGATATCTACACTTTCAGGAGTTCCATAGTCTTCTGCGTCGAAAAAGACAATGTCAACTCCTATCTCAGGGTTTTTGAGTTGGAGTTGTCTGGCCACTTCCAATAAGACTCCCACTCCGCTGGCTCCGTCATTAGCTCCATCTATGGCCTTGTTTCTATTATCAGGATTCGGATCATGATCGGCCATAGGACGAGAATCCCAGTGAGCAGCCAATAAAATACGTGATTCTTTTTCAGGAGAAAAGGAACCTATTATATTTTTTGACGCTAACTTTTTCCCGTCGTAAGCAACTGCGGTAAAAGGTTGTATGAAAACCGTATCGCAAAATTCCACCAATTTTTTTTCAAGATAGGAGGCACACAATTGATGAGATTCGGTATTTGGAACACGCGGCCCGAAATCAGTTTGAGCCTTCACATAAGAGAAGGCCGAATCTGAATCAAAAGTGGGCATTACAATGGTTTGATTTTCAATTTTTACTTTTTCCTGATTTTGATTTTCGCTTTTACATCCTATTAGTAAGATCCCCAAAGCAATGACAATTAAGTTTTTTTTCATTTTCAACGTTAAATCTAAGAAAGAAAGTACGTTTAAAGAACCGTAATAGATCCTTTGTAAAGAGTGGAAATTCCATTAAAGTCAATCACTTTCAGTATATAGTTGTAAACATTATTGAAATAATATTTACCATTTGCTTTTCCATCCCATTGGAAATTTTTATCCACTGTAAAGTAAACCAATTCACCGATTCTATTATAAACTGAGAATTCCAATGATTTAATTAAAGCACGTTGAGGAATGTAGAAAAAGTCATTGATTCCGTTCTTGTCTGAAGGAGAAATAGAATTTGGCAAAACCATATAAGGAGTACATGCCGGAATAATAATTTCATTTGAAGCATTACAGTCATTTTCATCAACAATCTCAACAGAATATTTTCCGGGAGTGGTAATGACTATATTATCAGTTGTTTCGCCTGTATTCCACAAATAATGCATTACATCCGTTTCGGTAACCGCTTTCAAGTTGGCGGAAAACAGATCACAGAAATCATCAGTTGTTTGAATTTTCACTTTTGGGACTTTGATATCAAATCTAACCTTTACTACACTGTCGCAACCGTTGAATGAGCCATCAGGATATCTCACTTCATAAGTTCCAGAGCTTGCCCATTTATATTGTTCTTCAAAAACATCCTGTTTAGATATATAAGGCAAATTTTCCTCACAATCGCTCACCGTATCGGTGGCAATACCTTCCGTAACACAATTAGTATCAAAAGTGAAAGTAACCTTGAATGTATCACTGCTACAGGTGCGCTCATTATCAAACACGACCAATTCTACCGTATGAGGGCCGGCCGTATTGAACACATGTGTAGGAGTTACTTCTGTGGAAGTAGTTCCATCACCAAAATTCCACCAAACATCTTCTATATTTTGAACAAGTGTATCCAAACCGCCGCCCATACGAGGTACAATTGTGCTTATCTTGCTGGTATTTGTAAATTCAGCCTTGTATTCACAACCTCCATAGATTGGTTTCCAGGTAAAGGATGGAAAGAGTTCAAAATATTTCACATTGGCTTCATACACAAAAGGAACACCGGTATAAGATTTCATTTCGCAACGGAAATAAGGATAGTTAGGATCACGCGGATGAATAACTTCGTAAACATTGGCAACATCAAAAATTTGTGCATCCTGGGCATTGGTCCCTCTTTTCCAAACATAACAGTCTTCGCATAATTCATCAAACCCCCAAGGCACTGTCATGACGATATCATCACCTCCACAGGCATCTACTTTAATCTTACCAGGAATACATTTGGCTGCAAAATAACCATATGCCCAATGGGCTGAATACTGACAGGCTCTTACCAATACTCTAAATCTTATGACTTGGTTGTTATGGGCAGCATCGGTTAAGTTGAATGCAATAGGTTTATGTTCAAACCATTCCACATTAAAGCCGGCATTTTGTGCCATATTTTTTGGGCAAGTACGCGGTGTAAAAGGAATCGGGGTAGCCGTTGGATAAGGTGCTTCTGTTACTTTTTTAGGAGAAATCAATAATCTGGAATAGGGCCAGTTCATATTGTCTGTTCCATTCGGATTTTTATAATAACCTAAATTTAAAGGGTTGCCTGCCTGATCCAACACCTCAATGGTAAACTTAGGGTTTTCAGCCGTGGTATGATGATCTACATTCTCTTGGGCAAACGAAAAATAGACTAACAATACACTTTCATTGGTATCTGGAATAAACCAATATTCAATCTGTTGACTGTTTCTTCCCTGAGAATTGTTACATCCGATTTGCATAATAGAATCCAACGGTTGCGCAGGATTTCCATTCCAACCGGGAGGCAGAATATTATTATAGCGATAAGGAGGATTGGTCCCTGTTGGATAACATTCGCAAGGATCCTGAGCTTGTTGCGTAATAATTTTATGGCTAAAATTGGTTGCCCCGCTCAAAACCCCTGTCGTAGCAGTGGGATTGTTATAGTTACTTCCATAAGAGGGTTTTACATAAGGATTCCTCGTACGGTCTAACGTCATAAAAGTTGGAGGAGTTCCTATATAAGGAGTAGGGTTCTGTCCAAACACATATAACGATGCAACTGTTATAAAGAAAAAAAGTGTTACACCTTTTAATAAAGTGGCATTCATGATTGTATTGTTTTTATTTATTTCTATTTTTCATTTATGAAGGAGCAAAAATACTATTTTTTTCAATAGGAAACGCGTTTTTTGCCCCCCAACTGTCGGTTAGACGATCATCTTTTCAAAATGTTGCCTCTCTTTTGATTATTTTTCCTTTGGAAACTTATTCCTAAAAAAGCAGGGCAAACTAGCCACTAAGCTTAACAAAGAAGCTTTCTATTACACCAAATTTCTTTTCTCTTTCTTTATCATTTGAGCGTTTGTAAAAATTTATCTGTAAATAAAGTCCCTCCTATTGTAATAAAGTAACGCCGGTTATCATTCACACAAAAAATCATTTTCCAATCTGTGACGTATGGGCCATGGACCCTTAAAACAGAGACTGCAACTCATGGAGTTTATTCCAATCATTGCAGTCTTTCTTTATGTAAAGAGAGAATCTCTTGTAATTTTAATTTAAGGCTCTTGGCTCGTTAGTTCTTGATTCCCTATTTTTTCAATCCACTCCGGATAAGTAGAGCGTCAATTTGAGGTTGTCTGCCTCTAAAGGCGACAAATAATTCCATTGGTTTTTCAGAACCACCTTTTGAGAGAATATGATCACAAAAACTATCAGCCGTTTTGGGGTCAAAAATTCCAGTTTCCTGGAACAAAGAAAATGCATCGGCATCCAATACTTCGGCCCATTTATAGCCATAATAGCCAGCAGCATAGCCACCCGAAAAAATATGAGAAAAAGAGCTACTCATACAAGTATTGGAAACAACTGGGAAAAGTTCCATTTCATCCATCACCGTACGTTCCATTTTTAAGATATTTTCAATCTGTGATGGATCGACAGTATGCCACATCATATCCAAAAAGCCGAAAGATAATTGGCGACAAGAAGCATAACCCGCTTGGAAATTATCAGCTTCTTTAATCTTCTTGATTAAATCTTCCGGAATTTTTGCATTGGTTTTATAATGAAAAGCAAAAGTATTTAAAAAGTCCTGTTCTACAGCCCAATTTTCCATCATTTGTGAAGGTAATTCAACAAAATCGCGGGGAACACTGGTCCCTGAAATGGATTCATATTTAACCTGCGACAACATTCCATGCAGAGCATGACCAAATTCATGCATAAAAGTTCTCACTTCGCTGAAAGCAAGAAGCGACGGATTTTTGGGTGTTGAAGGTGTAAAATTCATCACCAACGAAACCAATGGACGTATATTGTTTCCTTTTTCATCTATATATTGTTCTCTAAAAGAAGTCATCCAAGCACCATCTCTTTTAGAAGCTCTTGGATGGAAGTCCAAATAAAGAATAGCCAAAAATTGTTTATCTCTATATACTTCATATACCTTTACATCAGAATGATATATTTGAATTTCCTGATTGGGAACAAACTCCAGGCGATACAGCTTAGTAGCCAATTGGAAAACTCCGTCAATGACATTTTCTAATTTAAAATAAGGTTTTAACATCTCATCGCTCAAATCGAATAAAGCATTTCTCTGTTTTTCAGAATAATAGGAAAAATCCCAACGTTGTAATTCTTCTTTAAATCCTTGTTGCGAAGCAAATTGTTGTAAAGATGCGATTTCTTCTTTGGCAACTGGATATGAATATTCCAATAATTCTTTCAACAATTTATAAACATGATCGGGATTTTCAGCCATTCTATCTTGTAAAGCATATTCCGCATAATTCTTACATTCCATTAACTGAGCCAACTCATTTCTATTGAGCAAGATATTTTTAATGATATCACTGTTATCGTACTTATCCTGATAAGCTTTTGCATTAAATTTCAAGTACATTTCTTTTCTAAGTTCTCTGTTATCGGCATACTTCAACACCGTCAAATAGCTAGGAGCAGAAAGATCAAACACCCATCCTTTTAATTTTTTAGCCTTTGCTTTTTCAGCTGCAATCGCCAAATCTCCTTCTGGAATTCCCGATAGCATTTTTTTATCGGTAATGTTTTTATAATACTCATTGGTAGAAGCCAATACATTTTGGCCGAAATCCAATGACAGGGTAGAGAGTTTCATACTGATATCCCTGAAACGTTTTTTATCTTCTTCACTTAAATTAGCACCGCTTCTAACGAAAGCTTTGTATGTTTTGTCGAGTAACATCAAGTCTTCTTCTGCCAATTTATCTTTTTCGTGATCATAAACAAATTTCACACGTTCAAAAAGAGCCTGATCCAAATAGATATCGTTGGAGTATTCTGTTAACATAGGGCTAATTTCCTGAGAAAGTTTTTGCAATTCAGGGGAGGTATTACAAGATAGCATATTAAAAAACACATTGGAAACCCGTGTCAATTTTTTTCCCATGCGATCCAATGCCACGATGGTATTTTCAAAAGTGGGTACGGATTTAACGGCCTTGATTTTGTATAACTCCTGTTTCCCTTCTGCAATTGCATTTTTAAATGCCGGCATATAGTGTTCAATTCTAATTTCATTAAAAGGAGGAGTTTGATAAGGTGTATCCCAAACTTGTATGAACGGATTCATCGATTTCGTATCTTTTATTTTACTGGTTTGTTCTTTAGTAGTATTCATATTTAATAATTCATCGTCAGTCGGAATTTTTTTCACAGCCGGTTTATCCGGATTTTGAGCATTTATACTCATCATGAAGGAGAGTATTACAAAGAGAGTTATTGTTTTTTTCATAGTAAAATTATTTTTAATTAATATTATCTAACAAGTGTAACCACTGCGTAAGCCGCCACTCCTTCTTCTCTTCCAACAAAACCGAGTTTTTCATTGGTTTTGGCCTTTATTGAAAGAGCGGTGGAAGAAATTTGCAACAACGAAGAGAGATTGGCGACCACCTTGTCTATATAAGGAGCTATTTTAGGAGTTTCAATCACCACGGTAGTATCGGCATTATTAACATGCCAGCCTTCCCGTTGAATCAAAGACATTGTTTCAAATAATAATATTTTGCTATCTATATTCTGATATTGGTTGTCAGTATCGGGAAAATGAGTTCCAATATCTTTTAATGCAGCCGCTCCAAGTAAGGCATCACATAACGCATGTATCAAAACATCTCCATCCGAGTGAGCCAACATTCCTTTAGAATGGGGAATTTTCACCCCACCTATTACCAAGTCTCTTCCCCCAATCAATTGATGAGAATCATACCCAAAACCTATTCGAACATCCATATAACTTAATTTTCAATTTATTTTAACTTACCTTGGTTTTTAATATCCTCTTTTTTAAATGATTCAAAATCAAATGTCAAGCTAAATCTTAATGTGTTTTCAAGTGGATGGTGTTGATTAATTGAAAACAAATAGGAAACATCAATGGCAAAAATGTTATATCGTATTCCGGCTCCAAGGGTAAAATATTGTCGATTTCCTTTGTACTTGCTTTCATGAAAGAATCCTGTTCTGACAAACAGAAGATTTCTATACGAATATTCAAGCCCTAAAGCCCAAGCTATTTCCTGCATTTCTTCTACAAATCCGCCCGGAGCATCGTAGAAAGAATGAAGCATACCGGTAAAAACAGAGACATCTGGGTTCATTCCAGAGGCAATAATAGGTGTATTATTGGCATCCCGTAGAATACGTCCGCTTGAATCGGTTGCGTAAACAGGAGGTGTGGGAACCAATAGTTTGTTGATTTCACTATTGATAGAAAGTTTATTAAACTCATCAAATTCCATCGTATAACCCAACCCTATTCTTAAAGTGGTAGGTAAGAAATCTCTTCGTAAAGTTCCTGATGAATACGACATTTTATTCCCCATATTAGAGATATTCAAACCTGCACGTAAAGTACTATTATACAACCCTTTTGCTCTAAAATCCTGTTCATAAAACAAAGACAGATCGGCGGCTCCTGCCAAACCAGCTTTGGTTTCGCTTCCGTCCACAAATTGTTGCGCCGTCAAATTAGAATAGATAAATCTTGGCGTAATGGCGATGGAAAGTTCATCAATCAATTTACGGGAGTAAGTAAAATCAATGGCAAATTCACTCGGGGTTTGTGCCCCCATCGGATTTCCTTCAATATCCGTAAAATCAATATCTCCGAGAGAAAAATAACGCAACGAGAAAGCAATGGCATCCATATCCGTAATTTTCCAATAGGTAGCAAGATAAGCAAGATTAATATCCGAGACTAAACTTCTTAACCAAGGACTGTAGGAAATGGATAAACCGAACATATTTTTATTAAACACATATTTAGCCGGATTGTGGTGTTGGGAATTTGCATCGGCTGAAGTAGCACATCCTATATCGCCCATCCCTGCAGAACGTGAATCGGGAGCAATTAACAAAAAAGGAACGGCAGTTGTAATAGAATTCAATCGTCCCAAATAATCGCTTTTAGAACCTGCTATATTTTGGGGAATAGCATTATAAATAGTTATAATACAAATTGAAAATGTAATGAAGATTTTTTTAATCATACTGAATTGTGCTTATTTTAAATTTCAAAATAGATTGTGTTAACGCGAAAAAATATCTAATATTTTATAGAATGACAATTTTTTCAATTTTTTCTGCTTTCTCTCCCCGTTGATTTTTTACCTTGAGTTTATAAATATAGACTCCTTTGTCTATTTTATCTCCAAAATCATCACGACCGTCCCAATCAATCGGAGCCGATCTGTTCCCTTCCATGTATTGAGTTTTCTCAATGGTTTTTACAAGTTTACCTGAAATCGTAAAAATTTGGATGATAATATCAAATGTCTCCCCATTTTGATTGTGTTCAAAATAGAAAGAGGTGTGGGTAGTAAACGGATTCGGGTAATTCAGTACGTGATCCAAGGCCAACTTGGCATCCGACATCACTGTAAATTCCAAGACATTTTCAGAGACATTGTTTAGCACATCCCATGCCCTTACTTTAAGTTTATGTTTACCAATAGCAAGATTTTCAAACGGATAGCGCACTTTCCCTGAATTAAAACTGTCTTGTGTTGCTTCATAGTAGTCATTTAATACCATTTGATTCTCCGTAACATCATCCAATATGACTACCAAATCATGTCCAATCCCATTGCCAGTTGTATTAATCCCGCTTTCATCCTTAATCTTAGCAATCATAACGGGATTGGGGTTGGTAAGTCCATTGTACACAAAAGATTCATCATTCATATATAGTTCTATTTCAGGTCCTTTTTTGTCAGCAATCACGGAACCGCTATTTCCCCCTATAATAAAATCTTCAAAATAACCGGTAGCATCCGAACCATTGCTTCGGGCATAATAGCTGATTTTACCATTTCCATAAGCATAATTAATATCTTTCGGAATAATGAACGTAAATTCAAAACGTCCGTTTTTCACCGAGCTGTTCCCCTTAAATAAAACATTTTTTTGTACTTCAAAAGTGTAAGG
>JAVWBZ010000025.1:0-12054 GCA_036649255.1 Bacteroidales bacterium | reverse complement strand
CCTTCGGCACGTTGTTGGGAAAGCATTACCCAACAGCTATCTGCTGTAATGCCCGCCACCTCTGGCATAGAAAGTGCTGTTGCCAGCAAGGGGGGAGCTGTTGGCAACAAGGGCATTTTGCTTTCCAAAACCGCCGCCTTGAGTTCCAAGGCCGTAACCATCGTGATCGCTTCCATTGGTTTAGTTGCCACTATCGCGGGCATTGTAAGCGTTGTCAATTCAAAAACGGATATTTTCTCCTCTCCGTCACCTAGCCCCCACCCTATCCAAACAATCGCTATTGATACCTTGGCTGTTGAAGACTCTTCCGCAGATCATACGACCGTTCTTTACCAAGAAACGCCTATTCGCAAAACAACTTCTCCAAAGCAACACAAGGAAGACATTTTCAAACAAACCGGAAATTCTCAGATTCAACATACAAGCACTTCCATGACTCCCCTTGTTGATCGTGTAACATCTAATACAACAACAGTTTCCACTCCATCTCCTGGTCATACTACCATGCTCTCTCCCTCCAACACTATTATTCAACCAACTTCACAATACAAAAATGCTCCATCCGCACCCACAGAAAGTCAAGTCATAAAAAGCAAAAACGTTCAATCTCCTGTTCAAAATATTCCCGATCCGGTTCTTGAAAACTTATCTGATGATCAACAAATAGAATACCATGAACCGATTATAATTGAAATTCCGAATGTAATCACCCCCAACGGTGACGGAATCAATGACAATTTTGTTATTAAAGGAATAGAACAATGCGAAAAGAGCCGATTGATCATTAAAAACAGAAATGCCACTATTGTATTCAAAAGTGAAAATTATGAAAATAATTGGAATGGGAATGACTTGGAAGAGGGGCCTTACTTTTATCAATTTTACTACAAGGTCAACGGCATTGATCAAGCAAGAAACGGAACATTGTTGATTAAACGGTAAAATTAGCAGATCAAAACAAGCTCGTTACATTATTTTACGGTCGGATTCATTCTTTGGCTTAAACATATCGTGAAAAATATTATGTTCCATTTATGATTTGACAATCAACGATCGAAATTGAAATAACATATTTCTTTGATTATACTTTGAATCAAAGAACGATTACGCACCATTATAGGCATAACACTGATGGTTTTGAGTATATGTATTACACTTATAATCAATTTATTAAACCTTCAAACCCCTCCTGAGAGAACAAAACGGGTGCGTGAGCGGCTGAAGCGGCATCCCGCAGCTGGCTCAATGATACAAATACGACAAAAAAGGCCATCCAGATGAAAAAAGTTTATTAAAAAAATTGGCCACGGAGGCATTAGAGCCAGCGAGGAATATAGCGGAAGACGCAACGGCGAAGCCGGCACGCCTTTGTTTTTAATTCTTTCCAGCCAATAAAAATATAGCATTATTTGAAAAAAAATGACTATTTTTGGCACTTCATTTTAAAAAATATAATTTCATGAAAAATACGATGCGTTTAGTGGCTTTAATAGCTGTTTTAGAGTGTTTTATATTGATTAGCAATCCGCTTTTCGGGCAAAAACTCAAATCGGACGATGTTCCTGACGATGTGATTCAGACCATGGAATTTGAATATCCAAATGTTAAAGTTTTTGCATGGAATATAGAAGACAATTTATACATAGCCAATTTTAAAGAAGAGAGTTCTATAGGCAAAGCCTATATCTCAAAAAACGGAAAATGGGTTAAAACCACTTACAACATTCCCAAAAATGAATTGCCCTCCGCGATTACCGACTACGTAAAAAACAACTATACAAACTATGCCATCGACTTATCGCTGTTGCAAGAGATGCCAGACGTAAGGCTTCACTATTATATTGAAGCAAAGCCGGAAGGTGTGGGTGTAAAGAGTTCTGTTTTAACCTTTAACGAAGTAGGTTCTTTAATAAAACGTATTGATCCCGAAGATTTCGGAAAGGTAACCGAACCCAAAGAGACGGCTCAAAAAACAGTCGAAAAGCCCGATTCCAAATCGTCTACCAGTAAAACTCCAACGAAGTCCACCCCACAAACCGCCTCGAAACCAGCCTCTCAAAAAGAGAGTTCATCCACTTCCAAAGCTGTCACCAAAGCAGCAACCAAGCCTGCCGTAAAATCAACTCCCAAACCAGAAGTCAAAGCTGCTCCAGTCAAACCCGCCGCACCTGTAACAAACAAGCAAACCGTCGCCAAAGCTCAACCCGCTCCGAAGACGGCCCCCAAAGTAGAAAAAAAAGAGAGTAAGAAGAAGGAAAAACTGATTGAACCAGCTCAAGACGAGTTTGGCAATGTGGCTTTAGATCCGGCAAAAGTTCCGGCCGATTTATCGAAAGCTTTGACTAAAAAAATTCAACGCCCGGAAGAACTTAACTGGTTTAAAATAGATACTTTCTACGTGGCCAAATGTGTGGTTCGGGAACAAAAAAACGAATTTTTCTTTACTATAAAAGGAATTTGGTGCAAAACATACGTTCATCTTCCCGAAGAGAGGGTAACCGGCAACATGCTTACTCATCTCAAATCTTTCTACAAAGGCTATAAATTCAAAGAAGCGGTTAAAGAAATACGTGCTGACAAACAGGATAAAACGATGGTAGAAATTTATGAAAAAGACAATGCTAAAAACAAGCTGGTCACCACCATTATTTTTGATAAAACGGGCAAATTAATTAAAACGATTGATCCCAACTATGCTCTTGACGGCAACTATGAAAATTCGGGTAAAGAAGATGCCGAATTAGAAAAATACTATGAAAAAATGAACATGATGGTGGACGAAAGCAGCAACAAAGATATTCCCAAAGAGGTTATCAACATATTCAAAGCCAAATATCCACGTGTTACCAATGTTGAGTGGAAGGAAGAGGATCAAAATTATCATGCCATTTACTACGGAGCCCGCGGCAAAGAAATTTGTGTCATTAACTCTTACGGCACCATTTTGGAAACACAATCATTAGGTAATCCTGAAAATCTGCCAGAAAGCATTCAGAATGCTCTTAAAGACTATAAAGGATATAAATTAGTAGAATATTATGCCGTAAAAAAGGTATTGGATAAAAAGAATTTTTACAAGGTGCTTATTTCCAATAAGAAAACTAAAGAAGAGCAAGAAGTATGGTTTACCACTGCCGGCAAACCCATTGAAATGTAACCTTTTACTATCATGAAAAAAATTCTCCATTGTGCGTTACTTCTTTTATTTATCTCGTGTTCTCAAAATAAAAAGAATACATTGACGGTTTTTCATGCCGGAAGCCTTTCCTATCCGGTGAAAGAATTAAAAAGTAATTTTTTAGTACAACATCCTCACGATCAAATTTTAACGGAAAATGTTGGCAGTTTGGAATGTATCCGGAAAATCACAGATCTTCAAAAGCCTTGCGACCTTTTTTTATCGGCCGACTACAGGGTAATTGAGGATAGGTTGATTCCTCAATTCGCTTCCTGGAATCTGATTTTTGCCACGAATGAAATAGTGGTTGCCTACAATCCTCAATCCAAATATGCGAACGAGATCAAGGAAGACAATTGGTGGGAAATATTAGCACGCCCTGATGTAGAAATAGGTCGTTCTGATCCTGGCATGGATCCTTGCGGTTATCATACGGTCATTGTAACCAAGTTAGCCGATGAACAATTTGCCCAAAAGGTCCTAAGTCGGTCAGAAAAAAACATACGTGCCAAAGAAGTTGATTTATTGACTATGCTTGAGTCGCATGCTCTTGATTACTTATTCATCTATAAATCGGTTGCACAGCAACACCGACTTCCTTACATTACTTTGCCCAAGGAGATTAATTTGGGATATCCCGAATATGACTACAGTTATAAAACCGCTTATGCCGTTATTGCCGGTAAAAAACCGGGCACTACCGACACCATTTACGGCGAGCCCATTTATTACAGCCTCACCATTCCCACTCATGCACAAAACCCGGTATTGGCGCAGCAATTTGTAGATTTTATCACTTCCGAAAAAGGGCAGTATATCATTACTCAAAAAGCGAAACTTACCGCTATCAAACCTTTTTTCTCTGAAAAAAGTAAAAATAAAAAATAAAATCAGATCAATATCAAACTCATGAATTATATAGAAATTAAAATCACCTTTACGCCTATTGATCCATGGAAGGAGATTTTTACCTCCTTACTTGCCGAAGCCGGTTGCGACAGTTTTATGGATGGCGAAAAGGAATCCGAGTTACTTTGTTACATGGCCGAAAATCTTTATCATGAAGAAACAGTTTACGATATTTTGAACCATCATTCTTATGATGTTCAAATCCAATATTCCATTTCAAAAGTAGAGACTCAAAACTGGAACGCGATATGGGAATCCAATTATGCTCCGGTTTTGATTGCTGATCGTTGCCATATCAGAGCACCTTTTCACGAACCGAAACCCTTTGTTGATTTTGAAATTGTGATTGAACCGAAAATGTCGTTCGGTACGGCCCACCATGAAACCACTTCGCTCATGATTGAATATCTGTTGGAAGAAGATCTTGTTGGCAAGAAAGTATTGGATATGGGTGCCGGAACAGGTATATTGGCTATTTTGGCTTATAAAAAAGGTGCTCATCCTATTACAGCCATCGACAATGACGAATGGGCTTATCTCAACAACATCGAAAACAACAGTCGCAACCAAGCAGAAGAAATTACCGTAAAATTAGGTGATGCAATGATGATAAAAAATGAAAGCTATGATATCATCATTGCCAATATCAATCGTAATATTTTATTAAACGATATTCCAGCTTATGCAGCCTGTCTGCCTGAAAAAGGGATCTTGTTGTTAAGCGGTTTCTATCAAGAGGATGATTTGGAAGCAATTAAACAACGCTGTGCGGAATTTAATCTTCAATATCATACTCACAAAGAAAAAAATTGCTGGGTAGCCGCTCGTTTTATCATGGGCCAACAAAAATAAATTAAAGAAAATATTCGAATCATAAGATCTTATAATGAAAAGAACGCTGCTCATCCTCCTATTTTTCACACTCTCTTTCAGTCTGTCGGCACAACGTTTCACCTCTTTTAGCATGGATGGAAACGTGACGATAGAAGAGATGAAAACCTTTTTGGAAACCGCTCCCAAAGATCGTCAAAAAGAAGCGGAGCAGTTGTTGACACAATTTACCGAATTTTGGCAAAGCCCATGGATGGATTCTAAAGCACAAGAGAATTTCATAGAAGTAGCCAATGTGATGTTGCAAAAAAAGATGCGCCCTTTCCCTCATTTTCAGGCCTATATAGGAGCATACATCGCTTTCATGAAAAGTGAATTTACTGGCGACATTGACATCTGGTCGAAAATAATTCAATATCATATTCAAAATGATGTATCTGAATTTCAAAGCAATATGAAATTATATTCAGACTTTTTTTCAGATTTTTTATTGAACAACCAAACCAATTCCAGATGGACGGTATATGGATTGGCTGAGAAAATAGGAATGGATAAGGAACCCTATATCATGGTTTCGGATGTAGACTTGGTGGGAGCTTCCAAGCAAGACAGTTTGACCATCTTTTCAAGCAGCGGGAAGTTTTTCCCGGCCAGTAAAACTTTTAAGGGAAAAGGAGGATTTATATCCTGGGATCGTGCTGGTTTAGGAGCAGCCGTAAAAGCCCAATTAAAAGAATATACGGTGGACGTTCGATTTCCGAAAGTATCGGCCGAAGATGCTTTGCTCTATTATCCCGATCTTTTTTCAACTCCCGTAAAAGGAGTTGTAGAAGATAAAGCCGGTTTGGCCAGTAGTGAAGAAAAAGCCACCTATCCTCGTTTCAGGAGTTACGATAACTATATCGCCATTAAAAATATTTACGAAAATGTGGATTACATCGGTGGATTTGAAATGAGAGGTGCTTCCATTATGGGAGCCTCCGACGGAGTGAATCTGGCTAAAATTTTCATCTATAAAAACAAAAAAGTGATTGTATCAGCAGAATCCAAGAATTTTCTATTAAAAACAGACAATGTATTATCGGAAGATGCCTCTATCTCCATCTACATAGAAGAAGATTCCATTTACCACCCAGCCGCCAATTTCAAATACAATGAAATTACCAAAGAATTGCTAATTTCAAGACCCAAGTTGGGAGTAGGGCGATCACCTTTTTTTGACTCTTATCATAAGATGGATATCACCGCAGAGGCCATTGCATGGATTATTGACACAGAAACCATTGAATTTAAACCTATTATTGGGAAAAGCAGCGAAAGTTCTGCCATCTTTGAATCGCAGAACTATTTCGATAAATCGGTTATGAAAAAGATACAGGGAGCCAATGACCTGAATCCGCTTTTTACCTTGTGGGAACTTTTCAAAACACACGACTACCAACCGTTACATTTACAACAGGTGGTCAATTGGTTTAAAAAGTCAGAAATTGACATCAAAGCCATGATGATAGATTTGGCAGGCAGAGGGTTTATCGAATATGACATTATCAACGACCAGATCATCTATAGAAGCAAGATTTCCCAATATCTTAATAATGATGTAAGAAGAAAAGATTTTGATAATATTATCTTGGAATCCAAATCGCATTATGCTTCTTTAGATTTGGTAACCAATGATTTAAGAATTACAGGTTGTGACTTTTTTGTCTTGAGTGATGCCCAAATCGTAAACGTATATCCCGTTGACGAAAAGGTAACGGTGAAAAAAAACCGGAATATGGTTTTTTCCGGAAGAGTCGTTGGTGGCTTATTTGATTTTGTGGCTCATAATTGTCAATTTGATTATGGCAGATTTCAAGTGGAAATGAATGTCATTGATTCTATGATTATGTATGTGCCAGATGAAAATGGTCCGCAAAATATGTATGGAGAATATCAATTAAGAAGGGTAAACAGCACCATTGAAGAATTGGCGGGAACTTTGTACATTGATAAGCCGGGAAATAAATCGGGCATGACCGATTTTCCGGATTATCCTATTTTTGAGGCTCGAAAAGGAGGAAAAGTTTTTTATGATCACCCTTATACTTTGAACCGCGCTTACACCCGCGACCGTTTCTATTATGTAGTGGACATGTTCCGTATCAAGAATTTGGACAATTTTGAAATTGATTCCATGAAATTCAGTGGAGAATTGGTATCCGGCGGTATTTTCCCCAATATCCGCGAACCTTTGAAAACACGTCCCGATTTTTCACTTGGATTTGTTTATCATACGCCCCAAGCTGGCATGCCGGCTTATGGCAAAGGCCGTTATTTTGGCATTGTTGATTTAAGCAACCGAGGATTTCGAGGAGAGAAAAGCAAGATTGAATACATCACCTCTTCCACAGTTTCAGACAGTTTGGTTTTTTACCTCGATTCTTGCAACGGAAGTGTAAAAAGTCATACTGTGGAAGAACAAATGGCGGGTATCGAATTTCCTCCCGCATCGATTGAAAATGCTCACTTACATTGGGAACCCTATCAAGATCAAATGTTTGTACAAACCTTGGCAACTCCTATGACCGTCTTCAATGAAATACAGTTATTCGGATACTCCAAACTTACACCATCCGGCATGTACGGTTCCGGTTTAACCAAGTTTAAGATGGCCGATCTTACCTCACCACTGTTTAGGTTCAAGCACCATGAAATGCTGGCCGATACTTCCGATCTGCGAATTTATAACATGAACAGCGAAGATATTGCCTTTTCCACCGATAATTATCATGCCCATGTCAATTTCCAAACCCGAAAAGGGATCTTTGAATCAAACGGAAGTTCATCGGAAGTATTTTTCGTAAAAAATGAAATGCGCACCAACGCATCTTCTTTTGATTGGGATCCTATTGATGAAACCATTCTGCGATTCAAATGGGAAGATCCTTTCAAAAAGGTGGACATCAATAATACCCCTTCACGAGAGCTGGTGGACATGAAAAGTGAAGGCAATGAATTGATTGCCACCGATCCGGGAAAAAAAGGTTTGCAATTCAATGCACTCAATGCTGAGTTTGATTTTTCCAAAAATATTATCAAAGCAAATGGCGTGCGTTATGTAAATTCGGGCGATGCAGCCATTATTCCTTATAACGGAGAAGTTACAGTTTATGAAAAGGCCCGTTTGGAAATTTTCAACCAAGCCCGTATTTTAGCCGGACGCGAGAACAAATACCATGAATTATACAATTGCATTGCAGAAGTCATGACTGGCAACGATTTCAGAGGTTCGGGTTTTTACGACTATATAGATGAAAATAAAACGGTGCAAACGCTTCATTTCGATACAGTTTGGTTTTATAAAACCACGCAAGGAAATGCCAAAATTCCACTTGAAAAAGAGTTCAAATTCAGTTCTCATTTTGCATTCGACGGACGTGCCGAACTGCACAGCGACCAAAAATTCTTATCTTACTTCGGTGGTGTTGAATTAATACACGATTGCGACACCGTAAAACGTGCCCGAATGAAAATCCTGCAACAAGTAGATCCCAATAATATTTACTTAGAAATTCACGACAGAACCAAGGACATCAACGACAGAAAAGTGGTCGTAGCCATTGCATCTACCAACAAGGAAGGGAGAATTTACACTTGTTTCGGTGCTGCCAAAGATCAATTTA
This sequence comes from Bacteroidales bacterium, assembly GCA_036649255.1. Classification (GTDB taxonomy): domain Bacteria; phylum Bacteroidota; class Bacteroidia; order Bacteroidales; family WCHB1-69; genus JAVWBZ01. The sequence goes on along the minus strand of JAVWBZ010000025.1, from coordinate 3,471 downwards.
ACGATGCTGAATATATATCTGTTTTCGGATTTATCACTTATGACAAAGAATCACAGGAATTTAGAGCAGCTTCCATGGATAAACTACTGGATCCATCTTCGCCCGGAAATATGATTACGCTTAATAAATCCAGTTGTATCGCCACCGGTACTGGATCCATTGATATGGGAGCCAAATTGGGTCGGGTGAATTTTAATACCAATGGTACAATTGTCAATTATATGCGTGCCGATTCGGCCGTCATGCACTTAACGACTGCTATCGATTTTTTCTTCAATGACGAGTCTATGAAGATTATGAATAAATCTCTTGAAAACTCAAGCTCATTGAATTTTGTGGATGTTTCAAGCGATCCCGATTATGACATGGCTTTGCAGGATATTCTGGGAACTGTAGATTACAAAAAATATCAACGAGATATGGCATTGGGGAATCAATCAAAGAAATTACCCGAAAAATTACAGGTTAAATTCTTATTTTCCAGACTTGATTTTGAATGGGACAAAGATAATTCATCTTTTATTTCACAAAAAAGTTTACCTTTGATTATATGCGGAGCCAAGCAGGTTTATAAAACAGTACCGGGTCGTATTGTCATCGAAAAAAGAGGATCCAGAAACAGATTATATCTCTATTTTGAAGTTGATAAAGAATATTTCTTTTTTCAATTCGAGAACAATAGCATGTACGGATACTCCTCGGTAAAAACTTTCAACGAGGCTATTATGAGTGTAAAAGCCAAAAATAAAACCATCAAATCGGAAAAAGGAAAACCTTCGTTTACTTATAAAATAGGGAATAGAGGTCAGCAAAAAAAATTCGTAAATAAATATTTCCCTGTTGAGATGGAGGAAGAAGATTCCGAATAAACCATCAGCAATATTGAAAATAAAAAATGAATCAATCAAAAATAAACATCTTATCATGAGACAATTAATTGAATGTGTTCCTAATTTTAGTGAAGGAAAAAATTTAGGCATTATCAAACAAATTACCGATGAAATAGAAAAATCGGAAGGAGTAAAACTATTGGATGTTGACCCAGGTGCTACTACCAACAGAACGGTTGTAACTTTTGTGGGCACTCCCGACGAAGTGATTGAAGCAGCAATTAAAGCCATTGCAAAGGCCAAAGAACTAATTGACATGCGCAATCATCACGGAGATCATCCCCGTTTTGGAGCTACTGACGTTTGTCCGTTGGTACCGGTTTCCAACATTACGATGGAAGAAACTGCCGAATATGCACGTAAATTGGCCAAACGAATTGGAGAAGAATTAGGGATTCCCGTGTTTTGTTACGAAAGTGCCGCTTTCGAAGAAAAACGCCGCAACCTGGCCAACTGTCGCCAAGGTGAATATGAAGCTTTGAAAGAACGCATCGTGACTTCCGAATGGAAACCCGACTTCGGGCCGGCACAATTTACCGAAAGTGTAGCCAAAAGCGGAGTTACCGCTGTAGGAGCTCGCGACTTTTTAATTGCCGTTAACTACAACCTCAATACCACCTCCACCCGCAGAGCAAACGCCATTGCATTCGATGTGAGAGAAAAAGGTCGCCCGAAACGGGAAGGAAATTCCGTTATTGGAAAAATTATGAAAGATGAAAATGGAAAAACCATTATGATTCCCGGCACCTTGAAAGGCACCAAGGCCATCGGATGGTATATCGATGAATACGGAATCGCTCAAGTTTCGATGAACATCACCAACACAGCTGTAACTCCGTTGCATATCGCTTTTGAAGAAGTAACCGAAAAGGCAGCTCAACGCGGTATCAGAGTTACCGGCGCCGAAATTGTAGGCTTGGTTCCGAAAAAAACCTTGTTGGATGCTGGTAAATATTTTTTACATAAACAAAATCGTTCTTTGGGTATCGATGAAAATGAAATCATCAAAATTGCAATTAAATCGATGGGATTAGACGATTTAAAACCTTTTGTACCTGAAGAGAAAATTATAGAATTTTTATTAGAAAAAGAGAATACAACCAAGAAATTGGTTGACATGACTTGCATAGGGTTTGCCAATGAAACAGCCTCTGAAAGTCCCGCTCCGGGTGGTGGTTCTATTTCTGCCTATATGGGAGCCTTGGGGGCAGCACTGGGAACCATGGTAGCCAATCTCTCTTCCCACAAACCGGGCTGGGATGAACGTTGGGAAGAATTTTCCGTTTGGGCTGAAAAAGGTCAAAAAATAAAAGACGAATTACTTTGGTTAGTGGACGAAGATACCAATTCTTTTAATTTAATTATGAATGCTTTCGGTTTACCAAAAGGCAACGATGAAGAAAAAGCCACCCGTAAACAAGCCATTCAAGAAGCCACTAAATATGCCATTGAAGTTCCATTCAAAACCATTGTACGCTCCTTCGACGTATTTGAACTTTGTAGAGCCATGATTGAGATAGGAAACCCAAATTCTGTCACGGATGCCGGCGTAGGTGTTCTTTGCGCCAGAGCAGGTGTCATTGGGGCTTATTTAAATGTAAAAATTAATGCCGCCAGTCTTGACAACAAAGAATATGCTTCCGAAATCGTAACCAAAGCACATGAATATGTCATCAAAGCCAATGAATTGGAAAAAATATTAATGCAAAAAGTGGAAGAAACCATTGGATAAAATTGTAATTTAATATAAAAAGTATCATTTTAACCTATTCAATACCCTGATGCAATGAAACAAAAATTATTATCCCGTTTTTCAAAATATCTCTCATTCGCCACCACTTCGGATGAGGCTTCTGAAAATTATCCAAGCACTCATGCACAATTGGTTTTCGGCGATTTTTTAGTGGAAGAACTAAAAAAGATCGGAATGAATAATGTGGAAAAAGATCCATATGGTTATGTAACCGCTACGTTACCAGCCAATACTTCCGAAAATTTACCCGTAATTGGTTTTATTGCCCATTTCGACACAGCACCTGACATGCCAGGAATTGACCGGCCCCGTGTTATTGAAAATTACGACGGAAAAGACATTATGTTAGACTCAGAAAGTAGTACAGCCCTCACTTTAACTGATTTTCCGGAATTGAAAAATTATACGGGACAAACCTTACTTACTACCGACGGGAAAACTTTATTGGGAGCAGACGACAAAGCCGGTATTGCCGAAATTGTATGTGCCATGGAATATCTGATTCAACATCCCGAAATCGAACATGGAACCCTAAAAATAGCATTTACCCCCGACGAAGAAATCGGAAAGGGAGTCATTCATTTCAATGTCGAAAAATTCGGCTGCGACTTTGCTTATACCATGGACGGTGGAGCTTTGGGCGAATTGGAATACGAAAATTTCAATGCCGCTGGTGCTGTTATTAAAATTCAAGGAAGAAATATTCATCCGGGATATGCCAAAAATAAAATGGTTAACTCTCAATTGATTGCCATGGAGTTTAATGCCATGCTTCCAGAGTTTGAAAAGCCACAGTACACCCAAGATTATGAAGGGTTTTTCCTGTTA
>JAVWBZ010000024.1:4053-12372 GCA_036649255.1 Bacteroidales bacterium | reverse complement strand
GATTTAATCAAACGTTATGTGGATGAAAACGAAATTGAACGCCCGCAAGATTTTGTGGTGAAATCCGTAGTGAAAAAATCAGCCATTAAAGTCTTTATTATTCAAAGTATTGACAGAAAATTGAGCTTTGAAGATATTGCCATCGCAAAAGGCCTTGAAATGGGTGACCTGCTTACCGAAATTGAAACCATCGTTGCTTCGGGTACCAAACTGGATATCAACTATTATATTGATGAATCTGTAGAACTCTATCATCAGGAAGAAATCTTAGGCTATTTCAGCGAAGCGGAATCCGATTCCATAGAAGATGCCCTTGAAGAGTTAGGTGAAGACGAATATTCAATTGACGAAATCAGAATTATGAGAATCAAATACATGTCGGATGTAGGAAATTAAAACATTAAAAAATCTTAAAATCAATAAGTTAAAATATATAAATAAGAATTATTATGAATGAAATGGAAGAAAAAATAGCATATACAGCGTCGGATATCAATCCTACGGAAAAAATAGCAGAATCAAAAACATCAGAACCCACCATTTGTAAAACGGGAAAAAAATGTTCTTTATACAAAATGATTTTTAATATTGGGATGGTGTTGGCCATCATAGGACTTTATTTATTATACTTTTTCGGACCGAAATCAGTAAGCGAAGATGTTTATGTTGCACCGAAAATGACAGGACAACCCGGTACTGGTGAAGTGGTATATGTAAATATTGACACTATAAACTCTAAATATCTGTTGGTTAATATTTTAACAAAAGATATAGAAGCTGAAATGGCCAAACAAGAAGCCATTTTTGCCAACAGACAAAAATCGTTTCAATCCAAATACGAACAATTTCAAAAAAACTACCAGGCTAATGTTTTAACTCCTGTACAAGTAGAAAATACACAAGCTCAATTAATGAAAGAAAGTGAAACACTCCAAGCCGATTATGAAAAAGTATTCGGTGATCTACAAGCTCGTGAAAATGCTGCTCTCAAACAGATTTCAGATTCACTTATTACGATTACCAAACGCATCAATGCTAAAAGAAATGCCTCTTTTATTTTTAGTTACCAAGCTGGCGGACAACTCATTTCAGCAGATCCTACCAAAGATATTACCGATGAGGTACTATTCGAACTCAATAAACCTTTTAAAAAATAACTTTATTCTAAAACGATCTTAGTTATCTTGACAGAATAAAGAGTAATCATCCTATAATAACAAAAAAAATGAATCGAATTACTCCTATTTTTTTAATACTAAATATGATTATCTTATTTGCTTCTTGTCATCAGAAGTCTCCTTCTGTAGAAAAACAAGAAAACAAAAAAGTTGAAGAAGTCATCGATCTAAACGATTCTCTTCCCGGCAGAGTGGTCATGGAAACCAATGCAGACGGAACTCCCAAAACGGTAGTTTTCTATAAAGTAGATGAAAACGGAGTTTTAACGGAAGAAAAGGTGAGAGAAGTGCACTATTTTCCGGGAAAGAAAAAATATACCGAAGGAAATTTTATTAAAAATAAACGAGACGGAGAATGGAGAGCTTATTACCAGGACGGAACCATTAACACAGAAGCCTTTTACATTGACGGAAAAGAAGATGGAAAATATACCGTCTATCATGAAAACGGAAAACCTTATTATATTGGGTATTATGATCACGGAATTTGTGTTGGCACTTGGGCTTTTTACGATGATCAAGGAAACATAATCAAAGAATTGAAAGCAGCCCCCAATACCATTGTATGTGAAACCTGTCCCAGATGTGTGGAATTACGTAAAAAATCAAAATAATAATTTAAAACATAATATTATGGAATTACCTTTTGCAGAATCATGGAAAATTAAAATGGTTGAACCCATTCGTAAAAGTACTCGCGAAGAACGCGAGCAATGGCTTCAAGAAGCTCATTATAATGTATTCCAATTAAAAGCCGAACAAGTATATATAGACTTGCTAACCGACTCCGGAACAGGTTCGATGAGTGATCGTCAATGGGCAGGCATGATGATTGGGGACGAAAGTTACGCCGGTGCTACCTCTTTCTTTAAAATGAAAGAAATGATCAACAAAATTACAGGATTTGAATATGTATTGCCCACTCACCAAGGCCGTGCAGCTGAAAATGTTCTTTTCTCCTGTTTAGTAAAAGAAGGAGACTATGTTCCCGGAAATTCGCACTTTGACACAACCAAAGGTCATATCGAATCTCGTAAAGCTCATGCAATTGATTGTACAGTTGATGAAGCCAAAAACACTCAATTGGAAGTGCCTTTTAAAGGAAATGTTGACCCTAAAAAATTGGAAAAAGTATTGGCAGAACATGCTGATAAGGTACCTTTCATTATTGTTACCATTACCAACAATACTGCCGGTGGGCAACCTGTATCTATGCAAAACTTGCGTGAGGTTCGTGAAATCGCAAAAAAATATAAGAAACCCGTATTGTTCGATTCTGCTCGTTTTGCAGAAAATGCCTACTTCATTAAAATGCGTGAAAAAGGTTACAAAGACAAAACCATTAAAGAAATTTGCAGAGAAATGTTCTCTTATGCCGATGGCATGACCATGAGCGCCAAAAAAGATGCTATTGTAAATATGGGCGGATTTATCGCAACCAACATCAAAGAGTGGTACGAACAAGCCAAAGTAAAAGGCATCGTATTTGAAGGTTATATTACCTATGGAGGAATGAATGGTCGTGACATGAATGCATTGGCAATTGGATTGGACGAAAATACCGAATTTGAAAATTTGGAAACCCGTATCAAACAAGTTGAATATTTAGCAAAACGTTTAGACGAATTTGGCATTCCTTACCAACGGCCTGCTGGTGGACATGCTATTTTTGTGGATGCTCCCAAGGTATTAACCCATGTTCCCAAAGAAGAGTTTCCCGCTCAAACTTTGACGGTAGAACTTTATTTGGAAGCAGGTATCCGCGGTTGCGAAATCGGTTATTTATTAGCTGATCGTGATCCCGAAACTCGTGAAAATCGTTTTGAAGGATTAGATTTACTCCGTTTGGCAATTCCTCGTCGGGTATATACTAATAACCACATGGATGTTATTGCAGTAGCATTGAAAAATGTTTTCGACAGAAGAGAAAAAATCACCCATGGAGTTAAAATTACTTGGGAAGCCGAATTGATGAGACACTTCACCGTTCAATTGGAAAGATGTTAAGACAATAAAATATTTTATCGGAGACCTCAATAGAACGGTCTTCGATAAAATTTTCAAAGCATCATAATTTTTATGCAAATTATCAAAGGAGTTTTGGTTTCGGATGATTTAATTGAAAATCATTTCTGCTGCGACTTATCAAAATGCGGTGGGATGTGCTGCATTGAAGGTGATGCAGGTGCTCCTATTGATCCAGAAGAGATTGCCGATATAGAAGATAATTACCTCATTTTCAAAAAATACATGACCCCAGAAGGAATCGAAAAAATTGAATTGGACGGGTCTTTTGATTATGACATGGAAGGGTCCTTCGTTACACCGCTGCTCAGTGATGAAGCGTGCGCATATGTTTATTATGAAAAAGGAATTGCCAAATGTGCTATAGAAAAAGCTTTTCTGAACAAAGAAATCAACTTTCAAAAACCTATTTCATGCCATCTATATCCCATTCGTATCAAAAAATTACCTGATTACGATGCACTTAATTATCATAGATGGTTTGTATGTGATCCGGCGTGCCTAAAAGGTAAAGAAATCAATTTACCTGTATATAAATTTTTAAAAGAACCGCTTATCAGAAAATACGGGGAAGAATGGTATCATGAATTGGAAAAAGCTGTTGAAAAAAAATAATGTTTTTTTATCACCTACAAAATGTCGGAGCAAGTCATTCAATTGGACAAAAATAAATGCAAAGCATGCTATTCTTGTATCCGTGCGTGCCCCGTAAAAGCGATCCAGGTCAAAAGAAACAGTGTTTTCCCTCACATTGATGAAAGTAAATGTATTCATTGTGGGGTTTGTCTTCCTTCTTGTGTCTATAATGCTTTGTATTATTACGATTCGACAACAGAAGTAAAAAAACTGCTGAATTCGGATTACAAAATAGCAGCTATTTGTGCCCCTGCCATTGCAGGAGAATTTAGCGATATCAATGACTACCGAAAATTTGTAAAAATGATTAGGATGTTAGGATTCAGCTATGTAAATGAGATGTCATTCGGGGTGGATATGATCGCTCGAAAGTTTAAAGAATTAATTGATGATCATTTTAAGGGAAAATATTACATTACCAGTAACTGTCCTTCCATCGTGGATCTGATTCAAAAATTTTATCCCGAATTAATAGGAAATTTAGTTCCCTACATTTCCCCGGCAGCAGCCAGTGCCATTGTTATTAGAAAATTATACGGAGAATCGGTCAAAGTGGTGCATATTACACCTTGTGTGGCTGCCAAAGAAGAAGCTCGAAAAAAAAGCAAAGGAATTGACAAAATTGATGCTGTACTCACCTTTCAAGAATTAAGAACTCTTTTCGATGAATTTAAAATCAAGGAAACTTTCAGTGAATTTTCCGATTTTGATGCTCCTTTGGGATATAAAGGAAGATTATATCCTATTTCTCAAGGCTTTATAGAAGCCTGCCATTTGGAAACAAATTTGTTGGAAGGTAAAACCATCACAGTGGAAGGAAAGGAGAATGCTTTAGCAGCCATTCATCAATTTATTAAACATAACGAAGACATCCATCGCCATTTTAATATTTTTTTCTGTGAAGGATGTATCATGGGACCTGGTAATTCAACTTGCGGGGATCGATATTTGAAACATACACTCGTTTTAAACTACATTAAAAAAAGATTGACCCATTTTGACATCCATTTATGGAAAAAAAACATGGATGCACATTTAAACTACCCAGAACTGACAACTCAATTTAACGACCAAAGAGAATTTATTGCCATCCCAAGCGAACTGGAAATTAAAGCAACTCTTGATCGTATTACCCAGCGAAACAATAACAAAGAAGTAAATTGCGGGGCCTGCGGATATGGTACTTGCCGCGGGTTAGCTACTGCCATTGCTCAAAACATTGCCATTCCGGAAATGTGCGTTACCAATGCTCAGTTAGGAAATAGGGAAGTTTCTCACGAATTTAAAATGACCATGGAAGAGTTGACTATGGCCAAAAACGACCTTAAAAAGACAAAAGAATCTCTTAAAAAAAACGAACAAACTTTATCTTTTTGCAATGAAGCCCTTTCTATTCTGATCAAAAAATTAAACACCGGTATTGTACTTGCCAATGAACATCTTAAGGTAATTGAGTGTAATATAGGATTCATTGACGTCTTAGGTGATGATGTAAAAGAAATTCATGAGGTAATTCCCTATTTAGTAGGAGCCGATCTCAATACTTTGCTACCTACCGCTTTAATTACACAACTAAATTACCTACTCGAACATAATGAAGCCAATATCAACCGGGATGTAGAAATAGATAAAAAACTCATCAACGTGTCTATGTTCCAGTTGATACCCAATAAATTGGTTGGAGCCTTGTTCCGTAATTTACATTCTAAAGAAGAACGTCCCGAAGAGATTATTCATCGTGTCAATGAAATCATTGAAGAAAATCTTCGTCAAGTGCAACAAATGGGATTCATACTAGGGGAAGGAGCCGCCAAAATGGAAAAGATGTTGAACTCCATTATTAAATCATACAAATAATTATCAGGTAATCCTCCTAAAAAAACAACATAAAATGAAATCTATCGGAAAAGCTTTTTTATTCTTTTTTGCTTTTATTCTCATGAGTACTTCTGTGATGGGATCCTACATTTTTATTCCCATGGATCTGGATCAGAAAAATCATTTAAAAGCTTATGGAATAGCCTATTTTGCCATCACAAAAAACGTAGATATGAGTTGGTTGCTCAACTATCGAGGTGGAAGCTTCATGTGCCCCTATTCTTCCGTAGTAGAAGACGAATGTGTAATTCGTGATGTGTCTTATCAGGTTCTGGCCGATTTACAAGCTTCTATTATTTTAGAAGAAATTGCCTCAGTAAACAACAATATGAGTGAAATAAGACTTACCAAAGTTCCAAAAATAGCCGTTTATTCTCCTAAAAATAAATTACCATGGGATGATGCAGTTACCTTGGTGTTAACTTATGCCGAAATTCCTTACGACATTATTTATGATGAAGATGTTTTAACCGGAAAGCTTCCACAATACGACTGGTTGCATTTACATCATGAAGATTTCACGGGTCAATATGGGAAATTTTGGATGAACTACAGAAATGCCTCCTGGTACATTGAAGATGTAAAAGCAAATGAAGCCATGGCTGCTAAATTCGGTTTTACCAAAGTTTCTCAAATGAAGTTGGCTGTAGCCAAAGGAATCAGAAATTTTGTAGCCGGAGGAGGTTATCTTTTTGCAATGTGCTCAGGACCCGATAGTTTTGATGTTGCTTTGGCTGCCGAAGGAACTGATATTTGCGATGTAATGTTTGACGGTGATCCCATGGACAAAGATGCACAAAGTAAACTAAACTTTGAAAACACCTTTGCCTTTACCAACTTCAACATTGTCAAAAATCCATATCAATATGAAATTTCGGATATTGATGTAGACCCTTCCATCCATATGACCAACCAAAAAAATGATTTTTTTACCTTATTTGAATTTTCAGCCAAGTGGGATCCTGTGCCTACCATGCTTTGCCAAAATCATCAAACGATCATTCCCGGCTTTATGGGGCAAACCACCGCATTTCGCAAAAGTTGTATCAAGCCTCATGTATTGATTATGGGTGAAACCAAGCTTTTTGATGAAGCTCGTTACGTACACGGAGAATTTGGTAAAGGTACCTGGACTTTCTATTCAGGCCACGATCCTGAGGATTATCAGCATTTTGTAAACGATCCTCCCACGGATTTAAACCTTTTCCCAAATTCACCTGGATATCGTTTAATTTTAAATAATGTATTATTTCCAGCTGCAAAAAAAGAAAAGCAAAAGACCTAGATTCCTAAAGTTTGCTTGATCTTAGAGGTCAAAATGTCAATTCCTTTTACATTATGCCCTCCCATTGGAATGATAATATCGGCCAATTTTTTAGTCGGTTCTATAAAAGATTCGTGCATAGGCTTAACATATTTTTCATAATGAAGAATCGATTTATCAAGTCCTCTGCCACGTTCATTCACATCACGTTGTATAATTCTAATGATTCTATCATCAGAACCCGCATCCACAAAAGCTTTTAAATCAAGAATATTACACAAAGATTCATCGGTAAAGAGTAAAATTCCTTCTACAATCAACACTTCCGACGGAGTTACCGTAATAGTTTCCGTGCCTCTTCTACAAGTTATATAAGAATAGGTAGGCATCTCTATTGATTTTCCTTCTTTTAATTCCTTGATATGTTGTACTAATAAAGGAAATTCAATGGCAGAAGGATGATCAAAATTTATTTTTTCACGCTCTTCTTGTGTTAATTCGCCATTATCTTTATAATAAGCATCTTGTGATAAGATACTTACTTTATCTTTAGGAAGACTTTTGACAATCTTTTTAACAACCGAGGTTTTACCCGAACCGGAACCGCCGGCAATTCCAATGACTAACATAAGAAAGATTTTGTTGCCTTGCTAGGATTCGAACCCAGACAAACAGAACCAGAATCTGCTGTGCTACCATTACACAACAAGGCATTTTTTGAATTGCAAAAATACAAATTTTATTATAAACAATAGTCGTCAGGATTGATTTTTTTTCACCAATTGGCCACATGCAGCTGCGATGTCTTTTCCTCTACTTTTTCTAATATTGACAACCATATTTTTAGATTCCAAATATTGTACGAACTGCACCACATGCTCAGAAGCACTTCTTTCAAAGGCAGTATCGGTAGCATTGTATTCTATCAAATTGATCTTGACAGGAAAAGGCCGGCAATAGTGAGCTAATTTTTCGGCATCGATTCGCCCGTCATTAATCCCATTCAATAATAAATACTCGAATGTAATTCTTTCTCCTGTTTTTTCATGATAATATTTTAAAGCATCTTGAAGCTCTTCCAGCGAATTATTTTTATTGACAGGCATCAATTGGGATCGTTTTTTTTCGTCAGCACAATGCAACGAAATAGCCAATCCGGGTTTAAAACCAAGATCTGCCAATTTAATAATACTTTTTACAATACCCACCGTTGACAGTGTAATTCTGGAAGACGACATCCCTTGCCCCTCCGAAGAGGTGAGAATTTCTATAGATTTCATCACTTGATCAAAGTTCAATAGCGGCTCTCCCATCCCCATGTAAACAATATTTGAAATT
>JAVWBZ010000024.1:0-4043 GCA_036649255.1 Bacteroidales bacterium | reverse complement strand
CAATATCAAAATATTCCACTGCTTTTTGATTCATTAAAATATATTGATCAAAAATTTCTGAAAAATGCAAGTTTCTGAAAAAGCCCATGGTGCCAGTAGCACAAAAAGCACATTGCATGGCACAACCCACCTGGGTAGATACACAAGCTGTAACTCTTTTCTCCGTGGGAATCAAAACACCCTCCACCAATTTGTCGTCAAATAGTTGAAATCCAAACTTCACCGTTTTATCCACACTTTTAGCCTCCATCGCTATGGTTGCCTTGTGAAAAGAAAAATTACGGTTCAATATTTCTTTCAAAGTGAGTGGAATATTTTTCATTTCTTCAAAACTTCCCACTCCTTTTTTCCACAGCCACTCCTCTATTTGCTTGGTTCTAAATTTTTTTTCTCCGCATGAAATGATAAATTCATTCAACTCAGCTTGTGTAATTTTTCTTATATCATTCATTTATAATGATTTTACATAAAACAATTAAGAAAGACAAAGATAGGTTAATTTTCATTGAAAATTCCATATTCACAACGATTATTAAAAAAGTACAAAAATGATGTAATGATGATATGTAAAGAATGGCAAACAAGTTAAAATCATACAGAAACAAGACACAGAAAACTGATCGTTATAAAATATACCACTCACAACTATTTTTTCTGCGGTATGATTTTTATAGATACATTTTCAAGTTTTTATTCTTGCTTTCCTGACGCAGGCGTTTTAAAGCACGTTCTTTGATTTGACGCACCCTTTCACGAGATAAGTCGTATCGATCGCCTATTTCATCCAATGTATATTCATGAGAACTGTTAATTCCATAGAACAGCTTGATAATTTCTCTTTCCTTTTCAGGTAAAGTGGATAATACGTCGTTGATTTCGGAGGCAAGTGATTCATGCATTAAAATGGTATCGGTATCATTGTCATTGTCGAATACAAATGTATCTACAAATCGCGTTTCCTCATCAGGAGATATCGGAGAATCCATCGATTGAGGATGGTTGTTCATCTTCATAATTTCAGCCACTTTATAAGCAGGCAGATCTATCGCTTCGGAAATCTCTTCAATGGTGGGGACACGCTGTAATGTTTGTTCCAAACCGGAAATTTCTTTTTTAATTTTATTAATAGTACCCACTTGATTCAAGGGCAATCGTACAATTCTTGATTGATCGGCAATTGCCTGTAAAATAGCTTGACGAATCCACCACACGGCATAAGAGATAAATTTAAATCCACGAGTTTCATCAAAACGCTTAGCCGCTTTAATCAGCCCTACATTTCCTTCATTGATCAGATCCTGTAAACTAATGCCTTGATTTTGATATTGTTTTGCCACAGAAACCACAAAACGCAAATTGGTAGTTGTCAGTTTTTCCAAAGCTCTCTCATCTCCCTGCTTAATTCTTCTTGCTAATTCCACTTCCTCCTCGGCAGAAATCAACGACTCTTTGCCAATATCGGCCAAGTAGCGATCCAACGAAGCCGTATCACGATTGGTAATGGATTTGGAAATTTTTAATTGTCTCATATTGATAGTTTTATTGTTTAAGATTTTTTAGGGCATTTGAATGGTATAAGTATAACGGTAATAGCCGTTATCATAAACCCCTTCCAATGATATGTAAGGTTTGGTATAATGACCGATAATTTTACTAAAATCATCAATCCCGTTAATTGGTTGATTATTAACAGAAATAATGATAAAGCCTTTTTTTATGCCCGAATTTTTTAATATTCCTTCATTCACAGCCGTTACCCTGACTCCGCCGTTTACCCGATACGTATTCATTTCCTTATTTGTAATTTCCTTAAATTCAGCACCAAAGATTTTATCAATATTGAAATCATCCTTGGTCAAAATATCCGTTTTCCCTTGATTATTAAGAAGTTCTATTTTCTTAACATAAACAGTTCCATTCCGAAGAATCTCTAAAGATATTTTTTCACCGGGAGAATATTGAGTCAAAATTTCTTTTAATTCAGATATCGAATTAACTTCCATATTATTAATTTTCAGGATGATATCACCTTCTTCCAATCCGCTTTGCTGAGCCGCTCTTTCATTAGCCAATTGGCCCACATACAAGCCTTTTATCTCTTTAAGTTTTAATTCATTTGCTTTCTTCGCATCAATTTCCATTAAAGCCACTCCTAAAAAGGCACGTTGTACACGACCATACGTTTTCAAGTCTTGTGTAACTTTCTTTGCAATATTAGAAGGAATAGCAAAAGAATATCCCGTATAATAGCCGTTTCCAGAAGCAATAGCCGAATTAATTCCTATCAGTTCTCCTTTTGCATTTACCAAAGCTCCGCCACTATTTCCCTGATTAACGGCAGCATCCGTTTGAATAAAAGATTCAATCCCAGAATTTCCTCCTAAAATATTGAGATTTCGTGCTTTCGCACTCACAATTCCGGCCGTAACGGTAGAAGTAAGGTTAAAAGGATTTCCCACTGCCAACACCCACTCTCCGATTTTAACCAGATCAGAATTCCCAAAAGACAAATAAGGTAAATTTTCAGCTTCAATTTTCACCAATGCCAAATCGGTTTCTGGATCAGTACCGATGATCACTGCTTCATATTCTTTTTTATTATTCAATGTAATCGTAACTTTATCAGCTTCTTCCACCACATGATTATTGGTTACAATATAACCATCGGAAGAAATGATAACCCCTGAACCTGCTGCCATTACCGGGTATTGGTTATTTTTTGGTGCACCGAAAAAGTCCTGCCAAAAACTACCTCCAAAAAAATCATCCCATGCTGCATTTTTTTTCATGAATTCCGTTTTAATATGGACTACCGCATGAATAGATTTTTCAGCAGCCTGAGTCAAATCCACATATTGAGAAGGCGGATCAGAAGGAGCCGCTTGTGTAAAAGAAATAGAACCAAATACAAATAAAAAGCTGACTAATAAAATTTTAAAAACTGTTTTTTCTTTCATAATCATATATTTTTTACATAAAACGTTTATAAAGACAAATAATAAACGAAAATGTTTAAAGAAAATTATATTTTGTCGTTGATTATATTATTTTTTTTTCTATCTTTGCACCCCAAAAAATATATAAACTAAAAATCAATCACATGTACGCAATTGTAGAAATAGCAGGGCAACAATTTAAGATTGAAAAAGACAGAAAAGTCTATGTTCATCGCCTAAAAGCTGAAGAAGGGTCGCAAGTTAAATTCGACCGCGTGATGTTAGTTGACAATGACGGTGCCATCAAAGTTGGAACTCCCACCCTTGCAGGTGCAGAAGTTACCGCTACCGTTATCAATCACATCAAAGGAGATAAAGTTCTTGTTTTCAAGAAGAAAAAAAGAAAAAGTTATCAAAAAATGAATGGTCACCGTCAATATTTGACCACTTTGAAAATTGACAACATTACTTTTTAATCAAGTTTAGAATATTAACAATAAAAAATAGATAGTTATGGCACATAAGAAAGGTGTCGGTAGTTCACAAAACGGTCGTGAATCCGAAAGTAAACGTTTAGGCGTTAAAATTTTTGGCGGACAAGCTGCAATAGCCGGCAACATCATCGTTCGCCAAAGAGGTACTGTTCATAATCCAGGGTTGAATGTGGGTATGGGTAAAGACCACACCTTATTTGCTCTTATTGACGGTACTGTAGAATTCAGAAAAAAAGCTAACGGAAAATCTTTTGTTTCTGTTCAACCATTGGCAGAAGCTTAAAGGGAATTTTTTGTTCATAATGTTTGATTGGAACCGCTCCTCTTGTGGGCGGTTTTTTTTTATGAAGATTCGTGTCATCATACCCAGCTTCCGGTAATGTTTCTAATTTGAATTCGCCATCGCTTCAATTTTATAAGGAGTTCTGAACGTTTATTGAAAAACGTCATCATAGAAGTTTGTTTGAATATCAATTATAAAACAATAGGATGGTATAAATTTTGCCTACTATAGAGAATTTCCACAATTACCGAAGGGGCTTATAGTTCAAAATAAAAATATCTATTCTTTATTAATTATTGTGTTTTATATTATTTTTTACACATTTTTGGA
>JAVWBZ010000023.1:0-12431 GCA_036649255.1 Bacteroidales bacterium | reverse complement strand
TTTCTTTTATCTCAACCTACTCACCAATTGTTGACCTTGTTTAAAAACCTGAACGAGCAGGAGATCAATCTACTGTCAGATTCCATTGCCCTCCGCAATTTTTACGACTATCAAAGGAAAGAGATTGACAGGCAGATACGGCAAAACGAGGAAAAATTTCACAACCGTTATCCAGAAGAAAGAGTTCAGTTAATTTACAAAGAGGTACAACAAAACACCCAGCAAGAGTTGCGTACGGAAATAATCGAAGTCAAAGGAATGTTGAACAGTTTGACAGAACAGAATTTTAAAAAATTAACCCAATATCTTGCCTATCCAAGAGGTGTCAAAATCAACGACAGGGAATCTTACAATATTTTATTAAAGGCAAGGCAAGTCAACCACCTAATGCGTTCAATAGGGAAAAACAATTTGGATCTATTCAAACTTGATTTAAATGAAGTAAAGAATTTCTATGTTCGCAATTTAGCCAATACAACGGCTCCCTATCTCAAAACTCCCTCTATCATTATCACTTTCAATGACATGCTAACCACGGGAGGGCATAATCTATCCTCCAAAATCAGCAGGGTAAACTCTATGACTCATTATAAAAAATCTAATTACAAACCGTCATCGTACCCACAAACCGCACCCACACCCGACAAAGAGGTGCCCAACAGGCAACATACTCCTGTGAACGCCCCCACTTCAAATACGTCAAAACCGGTAGGAAGTACACCCAGCAAAACGACTTCCACTCCCCTAAAATCCTACGCTACCAAAACCGTAACCTCAACCGCTTCCGCAGTACAAAACAACACTTCTAAACCGGCTATCCGTTCCAGAAGTAGCGTCATCTCTACAGCTCCAAGAAGCCAAAGAGGTTTTTAACTAGTTTCTGTTGACCGAGTTTCATCATTTTAATATCAACAAAAGATGTATCTTTGCCAAAATTTATCCAAAACAGTTATTATGCCATTGAGCAATTACATCAAATAAAGCACCTGGGACCGTTCCATATGAAGCAAAACGTAATGCAAAAAATAACCCTGTTTCAAAAACGATTCGTTTTAGCCGTAATATTGTGGAGATGTATCTGGGAACAAATCTTTTTTACTTCGTCGATTTCCGAACAACCTAATTCCGATTTCTGGTATGGGTACGTTTCACTTGATTCCATCCGACAAGCAGCCTATCACAAGCAAAATTCGAATCGGTTGATTGGGAAAGAATCCAAGTTCCATATTTCCATTTATCATCAAATAATTTTAGAGTCCCAGTACGAGGAGTGTAAAAAGGGACTCCGTACAGCGCATTTTTTAAATCCCTTAAAATTTCAACATGTTTATTCCTTCCGAAATCAAAATTAGTGCCATCATTTTACACAAAGTAGGCAATAAAGCCAACGAAGATGGCCTTTTCTTTTCCAAACAACCTATCAAAACTGATGAAAAATTGAATGAATTGCTCATCAATTATTTTTTTTCTCCATTCAAGAGCGAAGAGTATTTCAATTTTTATCATGAAAGTGATTTAAATTTGAATGAAGTATATCATTATGTCGCCCAAATCTTTGATCAAAACAATCTGGCCGTTATGTACGAGCAGTCAGTAAATTTGGCTAAACATCTCTATGAAAAGAGCATTCATCATAAAATTAAAGGGGGCGATTTTTTTACCGTTTTCTTCAAAGATTGCATTCTGCACGGTGAATCGGTAAATGCGGTAGGCCTTTTTAAATCCGAAAATAAAGATGATTTTTTAAAAATCTCATCCAATGGAGAGAATTTTGAATTGATCAGTGAAAAAGGAATTGATATCAAAAAATTAGATAAAGGATGCCTTATTTTCAACGTAGAGCGTGAAAAGGGATTTACCGTGGCCGTGGTGGACAATACAAACCGTAATTTGGAAGCTCAATACTGGTTTGACGATTTCTTACATGTAAGACAGGAAGAAAACGAATTTTACCATACTCAAAATGCACTTTCGATGTGTAAAAACTTCGTAACGAAAGAACTTCCCGAACAATTTGAAGTAAGCAAGGCCGATCAGATTGAATTACTAAACAAATCGGTACAATTCTTTAAGCAAAATGAGAACTTCAATATGGAAGAATTTGCACAGGAAGTAATTGTACAACCGGAGGTCATAGAAAGTTTTTCCCGCTTCAAATCAAATTTTGAAGAGGAACATGCGGTTGAAATTGCCGACACTTTTGCCATTTCCGAAACAGCTGTCAAAAAACAAGCCACCGGTTTCAAAAGCGTGATTAAGTTAGATAAGAACTTCCACGTTTACGTTCACGGCAACCGGAACATGATGGAGCAGGGAGAGGACGAAAAAGGAAAATTCTACAAATTATACTATCAAAAGGAAGAATAAGCAAATTATCAAGAAGCTAAAAGAATATAATTTTCTATGGATTTATAAAATAAAAAGATTTCTATCCCGTCTTTGAGCGAATGGCTAAAAATGAACAATATGAGTACTATTTTACGTACTTAAATCAATCGAATACGAAATTTGATTTACAGCACCCATTGAATCGAGCGATTAAATCGGGATTACAAACCGACAACAAGGATGCATGGCGCACTGCCCACAATTGTTAATGCAACGCTCTTATTAACAGAGCACGTGGTGATTGACCCGAAAGTATCATCTGTATAAAAAACAGCCTTAAAACACGAAAATAGGAAGTTCCGGTGGGGCGAATGAGCGGCAAAATTTGGCGTTTTTTTTTAGCAATCGCCTGATGGTATAAGTTGTATTCAAAAAAAATTCAATTAATTGGGAATGACGCTCATTTCATCTTTCAGGTCGTCGTAATCCAATATTACTTTGCTATTGATGGGGAAGGTTTGCATGAGAATTTCTTCTGCCAATACATCTTCTACATTTTTTTGAATGGCTCGTTTCAGAGGGCGAGCTCCGTAATTACTGTCCCAGCCTTTTTCGGCTAAGTATTCTTTTGCCTTGTCGGTTACTTCCACTTCCAGCCCCATTAATTTTACACGCTGAAGTACTTTTTTCAATTCAATATCAATGATTTTGATGATATCGGGTTTTTCTAAATTGTTGAAATATACAATATCATCAATACGATTGATAAATTCGGGGGCAAAATTCTTTTTCATGGCATTTTCCAGAATACCTTGCTCTACTTTGGCTTTACTGGCATTGGTCGCATTGGTATTAAAGCCGACTCCCGTACCAAAATCTTTTAATTCACGAGATCCAATATTCGAAGTCATGATGATAATGGTATTTTTAAAATCTACTTTACGTCCGATTCCATCGGTGAGTTGGCCATCGTCGAATACCTGAAGAAGAACATTGTAAACATCTTGATGCGCTTTTTCTATTTCATCTAAAAGTACAATAGAGTAAGGTTTACGGCGAATCTTTTCCGTTAACTGTCCGCCTTCTTCGTATCCTACGTATCCGGGAGGAGCTCCGATAAGACGTGATACGGTATGTTTTTCCATGTATTCGCTCATGTCGATTCGTATAATAGCATCTTGTGAATCGAATAAATATTCGGCCAATACTTTTGCCAGATATGTTTTACCCACTCCAGTAGGACCTAAAAAGATGAAGGTTCCAATAGGTTTGTTAGGATCTTTCAAACCTGCCCGATTTCTTCTGATGGCTTTGGCGATTTTAAGGATTGCTTCATTTTGTCCTATTACTTTTCCTTCCAATTCTTCTGCCATTTTCATCAGACGTTCTCCTTCATTTTTGGCAATCCGTTTTACCGGAACACCAGTCATCATGGCGATTACTTCTGCTACATTTTCCTCATTGACGATGGGACGTTGTAAATTGGATTTCTCTTCCCACTCTTTTTTGATGTTTTCCAGTTTCTCTTCGGCTAATTTTATTTGATCTCGATACTCGGCGGCGGCATTGTATTGTTGATCCTTGATCGCTTGGTTTTTAAGTTGTTGTAAATTTCCGATTTCTTTTTCTATTTCGAGTAATTCTTCTGGTACATGAATGTTGAGAATATGTACTCGAGAACCGGCTTCGTCTAAAGCGTCTATGGCTTTGTCGGGTAGACAACGATCGGTAATATAGCGAGTGGTGAGTGTTACACAAGCTTGCAAAGCTTCATCGGAATAGGTTACCAGATGATGATTTTCGTATTTGTCTTTAATGTTGTTTAATATCTCAAGTGTCTCTTCAGGAGTAGTCGGCTCCATCATGATTTTTTGAAAACGACGTTCTAAAGCTCCATCCTTTTCTATATACTGACGATATTCATCCAAAGTGGTAGCTCCAATACATTGGATTTCGCCACGTGCCAAAGCAGGTTTAAACATGTTAGAAGCGTCTAAGCTGCCCGGAGAGCCACCGGCTCCTACCATGGTGTGAAGTTCATCGATGAACACAATAACATTAGGATTTTTTCCAATTCCTGTAAAATTGATTTCATTCTTTCTTCAAACTGTCCTCGGTATTTGGTGCCGGCAACTAAAGAGGCCATGTCAAGACTTACCACGCGTTTATTGAAAAGTGTACGGGAAACTTTTCCTTGTACGATTCTAATTGCCAGTCCTTCTGCTATTGCCGATTTTCCGACACCGGGTTCTCCAATTAAGACGGGATTATTTTTCTTTCGGCGACTTAATATTTGGGCAATCCGTTCCAATTCGTTTTCTCGTCCTACAATGGGATCTAATTTTCCTTCTTCCGCATATTTGGTTAAATCTTTTCCAAAACTGTCTAACATAGGGGTGGTAGAAGTTTTAGACGAAATTTTTTGCGAACGTGCTGTGCGACGATCATCGTCATCTTCATCAAAATCATCGTGTGCGGCCGAAAGATTTTTGTCTTCTTCCAACCCTGTTTCATTGCGAAGTTCTGATGCAAAAGATTCGTAAGTCATGCCAGCTCTTTTAAGCAACATCTTAACAATATTATTAGCATCATTTCTTCCATCTTTGAGTATGGCTAATATAAAATATTGCGCTTCAACTACTTCACTTCTAAATTCTTTCGACAACAAGAAAGCGAGTCGCAGCATATTTTCAGCTTGAATGTTTGATTTAATATTGTCAATTGAAAGTTCTGCTTTATTTTCATTCTTTTCTAAAATTTCTTCAATTTTAGTTCGCAGAATTGCCATATCAATCTTATAAATATCGAATAATTGTTGGGTAGTGCTATAGTTGGGATATTTAAAAATAGCCACAGCAATATGCTCTACACCAACGTTTTGTGATTGATAATATATCGCAATTTTTTTCGCTTCTTCAATAGCGAACTGCATTTCTTCCGAATATTTAATTTCCATTATCAAATTATTTTTTGCAAAAATACAATTTTTAGATGACAATTGTTTAATTATGCTAGTTGATAACTGACAAAATTCAGTTGATAAATAGTTTTCTCTTTCTGCCATTAGAGGAATAAAATGCTGTTTGCGGTTAAAAAGAGGAAAACTAAATCTAACTATTAGATTGCAGTTTAAGCGATTTTCTTTTGTTTGATTTTTATTGGAAACTGCTCGTTTTTTCAGAGGTGGCAGATAAGAACGTTTAGATTTTTATTTTCTTTAGTTTTTCTTGTAATTCTTCTATTTCGGCTGCTCCGATAATCAAGGGAGGTGCAATTCTTAAGGCCGTATCACAGAATAAGAACCAATCTGTAAAGAGTCCTACTTCGAAAAACTTTTTCACCATAGCAAAATTATATGCCTGTTCTCCAAAATCGACTGCCATAATGAGTCCTTTTCTCCTGACTTCTTTAACACCTTTCAATTGTTTCATAATTTCTTCCAATTGACATCCTTTGTTTTCAACTTGTTCGTATATCTTGGTCTCTGTGATTAGTTTCAGATGTTCCAGTCCGGCAGCGCATGAAACGGGGTGTCCGCCAAAGGTGGTAATATGCCCTAGTACAGGATCATGAGTTAATAAACTCATGTGTTCTTTACTGGATATAAAAGCGCCTAAAGGAAGGCCTCCACCGAAAGCTTTAGCCAAGAGTAAAATATCGGGAACGATTCCATAGTGTTCAAATCCGAATAATTTTCCCGTACGCCCTAAACCCGTTTGGATTTCGTCTATGATCAACAAAGTGCCAGTATTGTTGCAACGTTGGCGTACTTTTTGCCAATACTCTTTTTCAGCACACCTTACTCCTGCTTCTCCCTGTACGATTTCCACAATAAAGCAGGCCGTTTTTTCAGTGATCATTTCCAGATCTTCTGCTACACCGAAACGAATCGCTTTGGTATTGGGTAACAATGGTTGGAAAGCTTGCTTAAACGAATCACATCCCATGACACTTAGAGCTCCGTTGGTGGCTCCATGATAGGAGTGATCGCAATGAATAATTTCACCTCTTCCCGTAATACGCTTTGCTAATTTTAATCCTCCTTCAACGGCTTCGGATCCTGAATTGACAAAAAATACAGATGAGAGAGGGGAAGGAAGGTGAGTACATAAAAGTTCGGCTAATTCTACCTGGGTATCTTGTACAACTTCTCCATATACCATGATGTGCATGTATTTTTCGACTTGTCGTTTTACAGCTTCTACAATTCGAGGGTTGGAGTGTCCCATATTGCAAACAGAAATGCCGGCAATCAGGTCAAGATAACGTTCGCCGTTTTTGGCGTAAATGTGCATGCCTTCGGCTTTTTCAATTTCAATAGCAAGCGGTTCGTTAGAAGTTTGCCCCACGTATCTGTAAAATTCCGGTGTTAAATGTCTTTTCATTCTTTTATTTTAATGGTAATCAGATTATTAGATAATATTAGAAAAAGAAAGTTCTCTCAATTTCTATGAATAACCCCGTTAAATTGTGCCGTGGGGGTCATGATAATTTCGTTGAGGCAAACATGTGGCGGACGTGAAAGTACAAATTCAACCACATCGGCAATATCTTGTGCAACCAAAGGATCGTATCCTTGATATACTTTGTCTGCTTTTTCTTTGTTTCCGTGAAAACGTATGACGGAAAAATTGGTTTCCGCTGCTCCGGGTGCTATTTGGGTTACTTTAATATTGTAAGGTAGAAAATCAGTACGCATGGCTTGGGAAAGTGCCAGAACAGCGTGTTTGGAAGCACAATAAACATTTCCTCCGTAATACACTTCTCTGCTGGCCGTGGAGCCTATATTGATGATATGTCCACTTTTCTTTTCAACCATATTGGGTGAAATGAGGCGCGTTACATACAATAAACCTTTAATATTGGTGTTGATCATACGTTCCCAGTCTTCGATATTTCCTTCGTGAAGAGGATTGAGTTCGACAGCCAAACCTGCATTGTTGATTAATACGTCAATATCTTTGAATTTAGCCGGAATGGATTCTATCGCTTTTTGGCAGGCTGCATAATTTTGTACGTCAAAAACAAGAGGTAATATCTCGACAGATGATGTTACTTTAATTTCATGGCAAATGTTCATGAGTCGCTTTTCATCTCTACCAGTGAGAATTAATTTTACATTTTGTTTGGCCAATGTTTTTGCAATGGCTTCTCCAAACCCGCTGGAAGCTCCTGTAATACAAATCGTTTTCATCTTTTTATATGTTTTTTATTTTTAATTTTGAGTTCAATGTTGTTTTATAAAAAAAAATTATGGTTTGGTAGCTCTATAGGTTATACTGACTGTTATTCATTATTGGATAATAAGTTTTCGTATTTCACTTTTTTGGTTGGTGCTGATTTTGCAAAAATAAACTCCAGCTGTCAGTTCTGAAAGATTTATTGTAATGGTATGATTGCCTTCGGGAAATGTTTGGGTAAAAATGGATTCACTAACTTGTTTTCCTGTTATATCAAAGAGGGTAATGGCTACTGTTGTATTTTCCGATAGATTAAATGATACATTAGTAGAATGACTTGCAGGATTTGGATATACCTGAATTTTGCCAAGGTTATGACTAACCGATTGATTAGCAGATAGAGGAATATTGGCTACGGCATAATGAAAGAGTGTAACGAAATTAAGTTTGGCCACTTCACAAGCGTAGTCGAAGTTATAATTTGCAGCAACATCCGATAAAGTATGATAATAGGGAGAAAAATCTTTTTCACAGAAAAAAAGTGCTTTAAAGTTTTGTTGATAATAGCTATAACTGTCGCTGAAATGAGATAAATAATTGCTTTCTTCGTTAGGATGAACGTAGGGAGTTAGTCGGGGAATGTAGTTTTCGCATAATTGTTGTGTTGTAGTTACGATATTCATAGCGTTGGGATACCAGAATAAAATTACCTCCCATTCGTCGGTGAGAGTATGAGATATCATATCATTATTCAGCATGAGCGAGAGTTTCTGATCATGCTCACGTCGTTGCTGGGCGTCGTAAGCACTGCCGATAAGTCCTAATTCTTCCCCGTCAAATGCCATAAAATCGATGGTAATGGTTGGTTTAATATTAAATTTTTGAAAGATTCTTGCCATTTCAATCATGACGGCAATACCGGATGCATTATCATCGGCTCCCCCCGTTTGATCATAAATAAGATTTTGGTTTTCATCGAAGCTAATGGCATCTAAATGAGAACCGATAATCAGAAAAGAATCGGGAATTTGTTCTCCTATAATAGATCCTTTTACATTATACAAATATTGGTGAATTGATCCAAATCCGGTTTGTCGTTCCACATAGAATGAATCAATGGTAGCATTTTCAATTCCGTAGCGATGCAACCGATTGGTTAAATACTGAGCTACTTCTCGATTTCCATGAAAAACAAGACGGTTGGGAAAAGCCTGTAAGTCTAAAACGGTTTGTTGAATGGAATCACGGTTGAATTCATGTAATATATTCAAAATTTGTTCCTCTGTTTGAGAATGCAACATATTGATGAATAAAGGAATAAAGATTATGGAAATTACGAGCTTTTTCATTGTTTTTTGTGGCAAAGGTACTAATTTTGAAAAGAATATGCTTTTTTTTATTGTAAAAAATGAAGAAAAACGCAAAATAAATAATACTCCCCAAACAGTTGCTTGGATGGTTCAATAGAAGAGATAGATGGAAAAAGTAATTCTTGATCTTGCATCGTGTATGTAAGAAAGTATTAATAATTACCGAAATGGATATCAATAATCTTTTTTATCTATTATTTATTACAGTTTTCTTTTTAAAAAAGAAAACTGTAATAAATAATAGAATTAATCGAAATTGGGTTTATTTCGTTCTTTTACCTCTTCATTACATCCCGAAGCGTTACCGGTATAGGCAGCTGGAATGGTAAATTCATAACCGGGATATTTACCGGGATTATTGATAATTTTATAATAAGGTAGTTCGGGATCTTGATAACATTTTTGCATGAAAAGTCCAAATACGGGAAGGGCGGTTCTGGCACCCTGTCCCAATGCTGTGGATCTGAAGTGAGCAGCTCTGTCTTCACATCCTACCCAGACACCGCATGTCAAAACAGGTGTGTATCCTACGAACCATCCATCGGATTGGTTGTCGGTGGTGCCTGTTTTACCGCCTAAAGGGAAATTAAGTTTGTATTGTCCACGTAATCTGCCTCCGGTACCGTAATCTACTACTCCTTGCATCAATCTTACGGTTTTGAAAGTGGTGATTTGATCTATGGCTTCGTTGGTTTTAGGAATGTAAGTATAGATTACATTGCCTTCTTTATCGCATATTTTAGTGATGAAAGTTGGTTCTACGTAAACGCCCTGATTGGGAAAACAGTTGATGGCGCCTACCTGTTCGTATAATGATAATTCGCAGGCTCCCAGGCAAATGGAGGGAACTGCCGGAATATCGGATGTCATACCCATGGCACGAACCAATTGAATTACAGCTTGTGGACCGTATTGTTTCATGATGTAAGCAGAAACATAATTGAGCGATTGGGCCAGAGCTTCACGCAGAGGGAGCATTTGTCCTTCTTTGTATTTACTTGAATTTCTGGGTGTCCAAGTACCGCCTTCGGGCAGATTAAAAGTCACGGGAACATTGGGAACCATGGTACAGGGATTATATTCGCCGTTTTGCATGGCAACCGTATAAACATAAGGTTTAAAAGTAGAACCTACCTGACGTTTTGATAATTTTACATGGTCAAATTGAAAGTATTTATAGTTAACTCCTCCTACATAAGCTTTTACATGCCCCGAGTTAACATCTACTGCCATTAAACCGCAATGTAGAAATGATTTATAGTATCGAATCGAATCCAAGGGTGTCATAACGGTGTCTTTCATTCCTTCCCATGAAAAGACTTGCATTCTAACTTTCTTATTAAAAGAAGCTTTGATCTCTGCTTCGGAAGCACCAGCATCTTTCATAATGGCATATCTTTCGGAACGACGAATAGCATTGTTTAATATTTTGTTGGTTTCTTCTTCACTGATATTGTAAAAGGGAGCATTCTTTTTACCTTGCCAGTGTTCAAAGAACATGGGTTGTAAGTATTTGCAAACATGTTCATAAACGGCTTCTTCCGCATGTTTTTGCATTCTGGAATCAATGGTGGTATAAATTTTTAAACCATCTTTATAAATATCATAATGTGATCCGTCGGATTTGGGATTATTTTTACACCAATCGGCCATGTAGAGTCTTAAATATTCTCTAAAGTAGGTAGCTTTACCGGCTGTATGATCTTGTAGGGCAAACTGGGAAAGGTCGATGGGGCGGTCCTGAAGAGAATCGCAAGTTGCTTCATCTAAAAAACCGTATTTTTCCATTTGTGTCAGAACTGTATTCCTTCTTTGGATGGCAGATTTTGGATTTCTGATGGGACTGTATTTGGTAGGAGCTTTCAACATGCCAACCAATAAAGCGGATTCTTCGGCACTAAGCTCAATGGGAGATTTGCTAAAGTAGGTATTGGCTGCCGACTTAATACCCATGGAGTTATTTCCGAAATCCACAGTATTGAAATACATAGCTAAGATCTCATTTTTGGAATATTCGCGTTCTAATTTGGACGCTACTACCCATTCTTTTAATTTGGTAAGGATCAGCTTGGCTTTTCCAGCATTAGGATCTCGAGGGAAAAGATTTTTGGCAAGCTGTTGGGAAATGGTACTTCCACCTCCTTTGTTGTTGGAAGTAAGTAATCCGAAAGTAACCCTGAAAAGGGCTCTGAGATCAACGCCAGAATGTTTGTAATAACGAATATCTTCAGTGGCAATCAAAGCTTCGGTGAGAGATTTTGGCAATTCACTAAATTTACAATTACTTCGATTTTCGATGTAATATTTGCCCAATAACTCACCATCGGATGAATAAACTTCGGTTGCCAGATTGGTATCGGGGTTTTCCAAGTCTGTAAAGGAAGGCATAAAACCCATTAATCCGAATGAAATTAGTGTAAATATTAAAATTACAATCAATACACCTGCACCATACCCTATCCAAAACGGTTTTATCCATTTTGAATAAGTTACCTGTTTATTTTTTTTCTTGGGTTTCGAATCGTTATTACTATACATTATTATGAATAACTATATGAGTAATTATGTTGAAAATTTATTTAAGCCCTAAAACGGACAAACCTTGGTTAAAACGAATATCTCTGGGAATGCCAGCTTTGTTTATTTTATCCGTTTTCTTCTCTAAATGACGTTGCAAATTCAAAGTTACCGTCACCTTGTGTTTTCAAAATAAGAGCAGACCAGCTGTCCATAGCGGCTCTTGCTTTTTCAAAATTAATGTGATAAGTGCCATCTTGATTTCTGGTGAAAGCCCCTTCTTTTTCCATGTAATTAAAACACATCATATTTGCTTTTCCATGTGAACTTGCTGCACCGAATCTTACAGAGCGCAGAATGCCGGCAATGTAAGTTGTGATGGCATCTTCCACGGTGATGTCGGTAATTTCACCTTTGTCAATTAGTTTGCAAACCATGAAAAGTCCTAAAATGTCAGCTTTGGCTTCTTCCCATGATGTTTTTTCCGTTTTAAGAGCAGCATCTACACTTCCTTTTCCGTTGATGGTTTGCTTGATTCCAAGTCCGTGAGCTACTTCATGAAACGTAACATTCCAGAAGAAAGCGTCGAATTTTAAATGTTGTTGTTGAGCGGGTTCAATGATTAATTCACCGATAGGCATCATTATTTTATCGAATTTGGCTTGTTTTACATTTCTGAGCTGTAAACGGCGAGCTCCTTTGGCTGCCTGTACACGATCGTCATTAGGTAGATTGATGGCAATGGTTTTGCTTCCCGAGTTACAATCACCGGCATAATAGATGGCGTTGTATACATTTAAGTCGGAAGAAGTACCGGGAACAAATGTTTTGTATTGAGGTTCGCAGGGAAGTTCTTTTTGAAGTGCCGGGAGCATTTTTACAAATTTAGCTAATTCATTGCTTCTGTCAACATCTTTCACCAAAACAAATGCTTCATAAGAGGCTTTTGCTTCGTTTAGCTTATCATCATAATTTTCGATAGGCCCTACTACGAAATCAAGTTTGCTTTCTTTCATGTCCATCCAAGCCATGTCAC
>JAVWBZ010000022.1:8755-12603 GCA_036649255.1 Bacteroidales bacterium | reverse complement strand
TCATAATATTTTTTTTTTGTAACTACTCAGTGGTCACTACTTTTTTACATTTTTTCTATCCTATACCACTGTTACTAGGATAGGAAAAATTAGGCTGCAAAAATAAAACTATTTTCATAATAAAGTGCATGTTATCTTATTTTTTTCTTACAATGAATAAACGAAAGGTAAATATTACAAAACTGGAATATGATGAAGGGTATTTAATATTTTTTTTGATAATTTAAAATAAATTTACAGGGTTTTTGTGAAACTATTTGACTTTTATTGTTTTCACATTTTTCATTAAGCCAAATAACCACCCTAAATATATAAACATATTTCTGCAAATATATATTTTGTAATTCTTTATATTCATTTTTTCTTACCATAATTCAAGAAATACTTCGAAATTATAACAACGATAGGAATATGATGAAGGAGACTAACATCTTCTTTAAGAAAAAATAGGATTGTGATCTAGTAAGTGCAGTTTTCTATTAATATTCAGTGAATGTAATAATCGAAACTGCTCTCTTTTCAAAATATCGTATTTGCTTTTAGACAGGATTATTTAAAAAAATTATCAGACAACAAGAATAAAAAGCACACAACTAACAAACCCTCAAACAAACCAATCCTGCAACCCTTTTCCATATTGGGTGAAACCGCATGTTGCCAAGCAGGCAACCATCGAAAAAACATCACCCTCCCTCACCACGTATGAAGATTTTCTGTAAAAGAGCTAAAAAAGAAAAAAGGAGTTGCTTCAAAAGAAGTTGATCCAAAGAATGACAAGAAGAGTTTCGATAACTTTATATGAAGTTGCAAAACAAGCAGAATTGTTTTCCTTTGTTTTCTTCCATTATTTTCCTCTAATTCGATAAAAAAATATCTATATAAACATAACTCATTGTAAACCAATACAAAAAAATTTCACCATCAAAGGAAAGAATATAAGAAAGAACTGTACTTTTGCATCGAAAAATATCGATAAAAAATAATCGATATAATGAACAAAAGAATGAAAAAACCGTTTAACATATCCAAATAAAAAAGAAAAAGAATTCCAGTCTTTATATTGATAAAAAAGATCCATTAACTGTAAAATATAAAAAGCCATGTTAGAAAACAAGATTGAACCTGAAGAAGAAAACGCAGAAAAGAGACAACATTCTTTCTGGACGGATCAGAAAGTACTCTTTGGCATTTATATATTGATCATGTCAATAAGTTATCTTCTATATAAATTATTAGCTTAAAAAAAATTATAAACCTTTAAAATCATAAACAATGAAACGATTCACATTACCACGTGATCTTTACTACGGAAAAGGATCACTCGAAGTTTTAAAAACTTTGGAAGGAAAAAAAGCCATCATCGTAGTAGGTGGCGGATCAATGAAAAAATTCGGTTTTTTGGATAAAGCCATTCATTATCTGAAAGAAGCCGGCATCGAAATACAACTTTTTGAAAATGTTGAGCCCGATCCATCAGTAGAAACAGTCATGAAAGGTGCTGCCGCCATGCAGGCATTTCAACCCGACTGGATTATTTCAATGGGTGGCGGATCGCCTATTGATGCAGCCAAAGCCATGTGGGCATTTTACGAATACCCTGAAACTTCTTTTGAAGATTTAATCACCCCATTTAATTTCCCAAAACTAAGAACCAAAGCTAAATTTTTGGCCATTCCTTCCACTTCAGGTACCGCTACCGAAGTAACGGCTTTCTCTGTCATTACCGACTATGCAAAAGGGATTAAATATCCGTTGGCCGATTTTAACATCACACCCGATATTGCTATTTTGGATCCTGAATTGGCAGAAACCATGCCTCCTAAATTAACCGCTCATACCGGAATGGATGCTCTTACCCACGCCATAGAAGCTTATGTTTCAACGCTAAATTCTCCTTTCACTGACCCTTTGGCACTCAAAGCTATTTCAATGGTTTTCGAATATCTTCCCGCTTCTTATCACGGTGACATGAAAGCCAGAGAAGAAATGCACTATGCACAATGTTTGGCCGGGATGGCTTTCTCCAATGCTTTATTGGGAATTGTTCATAGTATGGCTCACAAAACAGGGGCTGCTTTTTCAACAGGTCATATTCCTCACGGATGCGCCAATGCCATTTATCTTCCTTATGTTATCCAATTCAATGCCAAAGATGAAACAGCTGCTGCCCGTTACGCCGACATTGCACGCTACGTAGGATTAACAGGAAAGAATAACCAAGAATTAATTGACGCTCTCTGTCACAAAATTAATGAATACAACACTCAATTCAATATTCCCAAAACTTTAAAAGAATTTGGCATCGAAGAAAATGAATTCAAAGCCAAACTTGAAAAAGTTGCTGAATTGGCAGTCGGAGATGCTTGTACGGGTTCGAACCCTAGAACTATTACACCAGCTATTATGGCCAAATTATTCGATTGCATCTATTATGGAAAAGAAGTTAATTTTTAATCACTAAAATAAGATATTATCATGATTATCAAAGTTTGTGTAGGCAGCTCTTGCCATTTAAAAGGTTCTTACGACGTAATTGAACAAATGAAAGAAGTTTTAAAAAAATATGATGTAGAAGATCTGGTAGATTTACAAGCCAGTTTTTGCCTGGGGTTCTGTTCGCAAGGCGTAACTGTAAAATCTGAAGGGTTTGATGCTCCTACTGCTCAAAAGATAGGTGATGATCATCTATTCTTACATAACATCAACAAAGAAAATGCAGAAGATTTTTTTGCAAAAGAGATATATCCTTTATTAAACCGTTAAATTATTATTGTCATGGCAGAATATCTTGAGTTTCGGAAAGCACGTTGTAAAGATTGCTATAAGTGCTTAAGAGAATGTCCGGTAAAAGCAATCGAGGTGAAAGATCACCAAGCCAAAATCATCGAAGATCGTTGTATTTTGTGTGGACGTTGTACCTATGTATGCCCACAAAATGCGAAGATTGTTCACAGTGAACTACACGAAATTAAAAAATTGCTGGCAGGCAATGAAAAAGTCATTGCCACCGTAGCCCCCTCTTTTATCTCAAGTTTTGGTTTACAAGACTTTTCGGTACTCAAGATTGCCCTTGGCAAATTAGGTTTCAGCGATGCGGAAGAAACAGCCGTCGGAGCCAATGCCGTCGTAAAAGAGTATAAAAAATTGTTGGAAAGCGGGAAATTCAAAAACTTTATCACTTCGGCCTGTCCTTCCGTATGCCGCTTAATACAAGTATATCATCCCAAAGCACTTAAATATTTGGCTCCTGTGGATTCTCCCATGATTGCCCATGCCAAAATGATTCGTGCACAATATCCCGACGCCAAAATTATTTTCATAGGACCCTGCATTGCTAAAAAACGCGAAGCAATGGAAAGTTCTTTGATTGACGGCGTCCTTACGTTTGAAGACCTGAGAGATATGCTAGAAGAGAAAAATATCGTACTCAGCGAAATTACCAATCTTCAAATGGAAACAAAAAATAATTTTGCCAATTTAGCCAAATCTTTTCCCATCAGTCACGGCATTATCAAATCCTTCGACTATTTACCAAAAGGTTATGAATATATGGCAGTTGACGGAACCGAACGTTGTGTACAAGTATTAGATAATATTGAAAGTCTTTCGGGCGTCTTTCTGGAAATTAATACTTGTCAGGATGGTTGTGTAAACGGACCTTGCAGTCTCATCCCATTTGGTGGAAGTATCAAAGCCACTTCGGAAATTAGGAACTATGTAAAAAAAGAGGTAGAACAGCTCCCGGTTGAAAAAGACAACAAGTCTCTTGAGATGGGATTCCTGACTTCCTACCCGCGTATTCGCAATCATAGCACCCCAGCAACCGAAAAAGAAATTGAAGAAATCTT
>JAVWBZ010000022.1:0-8716 GCA_036649255.1 Bacteroidales bacterium | reverse complement strand
CCTGCGGTTATGCCACCTGTCGCGAAAAAGCTTGGGCCGTGCTCAACGGTTATGCCGATATTGAAATCTGTTTGCCTTATATGCGCGAACGAGCCGAATCCATGTCCTACGAAATTATACAAAACAGCCCCGAAGGAATTGTGGTACTTGATCAAGACATGAACATCATGGATATCAATTCCAAAGCCAAAGAAATTTTAGGTATTATAGAAAACAACCTAAAAGGACGTCCTGCCATCGACTTCTTTAACCCAACCGATTTTATGATTGCATTAAACGAAAAGAAAAATTTAGAACGCAAAAAAATGCACATCCCAGCCACCAACAGCTATATTGATTTATCTATCAACCTTTTGAAAGGACATAGTGTACTGTTCGGTATTATGAAAGATGTTACCAAAAAGGTCAATTATAATGATAAATTGAGCAATGTTAAACTGGAGACCTTAGTGACAACAGATGAAGTCATTAAAAAACAAATGCGTGTAGCACAGGAAATTGCCTCCTTGTTGGGAGAAACAACTGCCGAGACCAAAGTTGCCCTTTTGAAATTGAAGAAAACCCTTCAAGCTGAAGAGAAAGGAGAAGAGTAATGGAACTTTTTTTGGAATACGGATACACCTCACTCAATAAATTCGGTGAAGAACTTTGCGGCGACAAGGTAGAAAGCAGTATCAACGGAGATTATAGCACACTGGTATTGGCCGATGGTTTGGGCAGTGGCGTAAAAGCCAATATTCTTTCTACACTAACTTCCAAAATTTTATGTACCATGGTATCCCAGGATATTCCGATGGAAGATTGTATTGAAACCATCATTCAATCGTTACCGGTATGTAAAGTACGAGGCGTTGCTTATTCCACTTTTTCTGTGGTCCACGTTAACAAAGAAGGAAAAGGTTATCTCATTGAATTTGATAATCCGCAAGCCATCTACTATCACCATGGAAAATGTCTTGATTTTGAACGTAATGAAATGGAAATTTGCGGAAAAAAGGTTTTTGAAAGTCCGCTTAATTTAGAAGAAGGTGATATTGTGATGATCATGTCCGATGGAACTATTCATGCCGGAATAGGCATGATCTTGAACTTCGGTTGGCAACGTAAAGATATTATGGAGCATTTGGATCGAAATATTACACCCGAGATGTCTGCAAGATGTGTAGCTTGTTTATTGGCTTCAGCCTGCAACGACCTCTACTTAGATAAACCGGGCGACGATACCACTGTGGCTGCTGTAAAAATCAGAAAAAAATTAGAAGTCAACATCATGGTAGGCCCGCCGGTCAACAAAGATCAAGATAACTTCTACATTTCCCGTTTCATGAATTGCAATGGTAAACGCGTGGTATGCGGCGGAACAAGTTCACAAATCGTGGCACGTTACTTAGGGAAACCACTTAAAACAAGTTTTGATTTTCCCGACAAAGAAGTGCCTCCAATCGGTTTTATTGAAGGAATAGATCTTACAACGGAAGGTGTTTTAACACTCCGAAAATTATTGGAACTCTCCGAAAAATATATCTCCGTTTGTGATTTAACCCCAAAAATCTTTCACAAAAAAGACGGAGCGTCTTTACTGGCCAACATTCTTTTTGAAGAAGCAACCCATATAGAATTTTTTGTGGGTCAAAGTGTAAATGTAGCCCATCAAGGTTTGCCTATTGATACCACTATGAAATTAAAATTGGTAGAAAAATTGGCAAACAACCTTCGGGTAATGGGAAAAAATGTAATAGTGAACTATGATTAAAAAATACTACAATGACTGAAACACCCAAAATTTTTGACACAAATGTTCAATTAATTAAATATAAAGTACTAAAGGAAGTAATTCGTAGAGCTTACGAAGGAGGGCTGGAAAATGCTTATACCGAAATTCCTAAAATTATCAGTCCTGGACCGAAATCGGAATTAAGGTGCTGTATTTATAAAGAACGTGCCGTCTTGCAAGAGCGAATTAAAATGGCCATGGGAGGCGACCAGAATAATCCTAATGTAGTGGAGGTAATTGACATCGCTTGCGACGAATGTCCCATAAACGGCATGTATGTCACCCCTGCCTGTCGTGGCTGTATCACCCATGCCTGCCAAGAAGCATGTCCTAAAAATGCCATCACCATTATCAACAAAAAAGCAGAAGTAGACAAAGATAAATGTATAGAGTGTGGTAAATGTACCAAAGCTTGCCCTTACGGAGCCATTATTGCACAACATCGCCCTTGTATTAAAAGTTGTAAAGTAAAAGCCATTTCGATGGATGAAAATAAAAAAGCCGTCATTGATAACCAAAAATGTATCTCTTGCGGAGCTTGCGTTTACCAATGTCCGTTTGGAGCCATTACCGACAAATCTTATATTTTAGATATCATTTCGATGCTAAAAGAATCGAATGAAAATCAAAATTATAAAATGTATGCAGTCATTGCACCAGCCATTGTAAGTCAATGCCGCTATGGACGAGTATCTCAAGTGGTAACAGCTATCAAAAAATTAGGTTTTCATCAAGTAGTAGAAGCTGCCTTAGGAGCCGACATTACTCTTTACCACGAAGTAAACGAATGGAAAGAACGGGGAATGATGACCACCTCCTGCTGTCCCTCTTTTGTGATGTACATTGAAAAGAATTTTCCAGAACTGGCAAAATATATATCCGATTCCCCTTCTCCAATGATCGAAACAGCTTTGTTGATTAAACATTCCGATCCCACAGCCAAAGTGGTATTTATCGGGCCTTGTAGTTCTAAAAAGCTGGAATTTAAAATGGCCAAAACACAGGGAGCCATTGATTGTGTCATCTCTTTTGAAGAACTTCAAGCCTTTGTGGATGCCCGCGGAATTGACACCACTACGTTAGAAGACAGTTTATTGGATAATGCTTCTTATTATGGTAGAATTTTTGCCAAATCGGGAGGTATTGCCAAAGGAGTTGCCGACGTGGCCAACACAATGGGCATTGAAGGA
Organism: Bacteroidales bacterium; assembly: GCA_036649255.1. Lineage (GTDB taxonomy): Bacteria > Bacteroidota > Bacteroidia > Bacteroidales > WCHB1-69 > JAVWBZ01. Next base: position 5,752 of record JAVWBZ010000022.1, on the reverse strand, counting down.
GTCAAAGCCATTGCCATGAATGGAATTGACGAATGTAAAATGAACCTCTTAAAACTAAAAATGGGAAAAGCCACTGAAAACTTTTTTGAAGGAATGGCTTGTGAAGGAGGTTGTATCAATGGTGCTCTTTGTTTGAACCATGGCCCACGCAACTTGGTTGACGTCGATCAATATGGAAACGAAGCAAAAGAAAAAAATATTGAAAATTCGGTAAAACTATGGAAGTTAAAACAATCATAATAGCGTAACTTCTCAAGAATATCGGATATTCCTTCCTTTAAAAACAAAGTAAAATGTGGTGCTAATGGTCAAAATTCTACCTTAGCATCACATTTTGTTAGTTCATATAAATAGTAATTAAACAACAAAATCATTCATGAACTTCAATTGCACCAGTATAATAGGCTTTGATAGTTTTTCCCGTTTCATCAGTTCCATTAAAAGTAAAAGTATAAGTAGACCCAACTTGTTCAATTTTCAAGCTACTGGTAAGAATGTTACAAGCATCCGGATAAGGAGAATTCCAATTGGCATTGTTTTCTATAAACATAGCATTATATAAAGCATTGTTTTCATATTGAAAAGAAGTCGCATTGGTAAAAACTCCCACGGGTAAAGAGGTTACATTTTCAGGTTGAACTAATTGTACAGTTAAACCATAACCTTTTGGATCGCAAGATACGGTAGAAGGAGCAAAATAGATTCTAAAAAACATAAAATTTGCAGCATTATTAGGTAAAATAATCATTTTCTTCACTTCATGTTTTTTCCCATTATATTCTACATAACAAGAAGGAGTAGTAACAGGAGAATTGTTGTTATTCACATTCTCCTGTTGGTTTATTTCATCATTTTCTTTTTCACAGCTAGTGATTAAAGCAACCACCACAAACATACAGATAACTAAAAGTACTTTTTTCATTTTTTTGTTTTTTTATGTAGGGCTTCCCTTATTTAAATTAATTAATTTTATTACTATATTATCAAAAAAAGACGAAGCCCTTTTATCTTTATTGATAAACAGCCTGCAAATATACATTATTTATTATTATTTACTACATTATTTTTTAAAATAATTATATTTAAAATATTATAATAGTCATTATTTTAAAAATAAATAACCATTCTAACTTTATTGAAATTCCACAACAGAGATGAATTTCTTGTATAATGGGGTATATCTACTTGAATTGGCTTTGTTGAGATATCATATTTCTATTACATTCAATTTTTTATTAAGCTCAAAGAGAAATGAAATAATAAATGGGGTGTCCTACTATTTTTCACTTTTTAATCGATTCTCCAATGCTATCCCGAAATTTCAATAGAAATCGTTGCTAATAAACATCGTATTTTCGGTATTGACAGCACTGTAATCTACCTTAGAAAAATAAACTTCGTTTGACCAAATATCGCGTAAAGCTGAATTAAATTCCTCAAAAGCATGGATGTTCATATTGAATTTGACAATATATTCCTATGCTATCGTATTACAAATTAAGATATTAAATTTATACAACAAGGAATTTGAATAATCGGAAGGAATTTGATAATATTGTTTTTCATTGTTATTTTCCGTGAATATTTTTCCTTCTATAAAACCAATTACTATATCCTACATAGAAATCGAATTTAAAACCGGAATTGATTTTTGCATAAAAACAAGGAGCATTTTTTAAATTATATTCTATTGTTTATTGGGATGGAAATGGCAAAAAAAATTCATAGGTTGTTTCAAACGAAGTGAAGTCATCAATGCGTGATTTATCAACCGTTATTTTCTGATCATAGGCACCATAACCAGATTCTGTATCAACTTTAAGGTGGTTGGAAAAAATTATCCTAAAGACAGAATTAACAGTAGGAGAACCACTCCATCTTAGATTGAAGAATAGAATGATAAGGAATTATATTATAGCATTCTTTTTTTACTCCGTATTTCAAACCACAACTAAAATTCTGAGATAAAACATCATACATAAAAAAGAATCGCATCATGATCAGAACTGATAATTTTTTTAATAATTTTCTTGAATGAATTTTTAACACCTTACCAGATTCGTCTATTGCAACATGAGTTCTTACTTTCTCTTTTATATAAATTAAGCAGCTGTTAGAGATTCTTTTTTATTCTAAAATGAGCTGTCCTCAATCTATTATGGTTGTATTCCTATTATTTGCTATTTTTAACCAACTAACTGGAGTTTGAACGCCACATTCACTACTATTTGTCGTATACCAATAAATATCTCCGAAATAACCTGTTCCTAATTTGTCTGCATTTTCTAAAATGAGATTATCCTTATTATTATTCTATAATTTACAGTTTTGGAATATATAGGATGAAACAACCTGATATTTGTAATTCTAAAAGCAAATTTCATTTTTTTATCATGACACCTAATATTGATAAATATCTCTGCAATTTTTGACACAACCAGATTTTACACCTGAAACCACTATTGAAGTTATACATTTATAAAAACAATTATATTGGTACGTTTTAGTAAAGAAACATGAAATGTTCCATTGGCATTAAATTGATGAGAAATAGTACTATTTTACGTCGTTCTGATTGTACGATCTCCAAAATCCCATTCGTAAGTTACTATATTATCACCCTCAGCAGAAATTGAAGTAGAACCAAAAGAATAATTACCATTACTTCCCTGAAAGTACAATCTTTCACATTCACTTTCTTTATTATGACGGTTATTGTATTCAGTCATGATACGGTTAATTTTACATTTTTTCTCCATCTGTATTATAATATGTGTATGATGGATTTTTTTTCTTCCAATGTAACACCATTTCTGACATCCCATCAATCCTTCAAATTTTTATAATCTTCACTATCCGAATAATTTAAAAAACTAAATATTCGTGTATTATGATCATCTTGGTAAAATATAAAATCAGCAACAAAGGGGTTTTCATTTTTATTTGTTAAAAATGCATCTTTATGAGCAACACAAAATGATAAAATTGAATTTTCACTTTTCCCAAATTTATTAAGATATTCCTGTAGTTCTAATAATGTTTTATATGAATGATTTATAACTCCTACTTCATTACGATCTAAATATATAATAATTAAACTGTTAAACAATATTTCATTTTAGGTGTTAGCGTTGTTCTAATGTAATCATTATTTTTCATTGAGTTTTCCATTCTCTTCAAGAAGCATCACTTCAGATTTAATTTTATTTTCTTAAAGATTTGAAATTATCTGCTATTTCAAAAGCAACTAACATGAGTTGGCCAGAATATTTAGGGTATGTATCCTCAAACAAATCCGAATATTTTTGTAAAATATCAATCATTTCATTTACGTTTTTATCAGATTTAAATTCTAAGAGATCTTTAGTATTTAACTTCCCATCGTATTTTTTAGCTCTGCCAACATTTGTATTACAAGAGGCTCTACCATTAATATTAGTTCATTGAAATTCGCATATGCTTAATCAGTTGAAAAAGATATTTTTTGATTTTAATTTTCACAAAAGAGTAAAAACTCATTGCTAAGATAAAACTCAAGATGGGAAATATTTGCTTTTTCATAATTCAATAATAAGTAAAATATTTGTTGTCAAATATAATATATTACTCCTAATAATGTACAGACAGTTACATTTTAACACATTAACATTCTAATTATTAATGTATGATATATTATTACGATTTATATCATACATACTACTTGCAACAAAACAGTTTATATAAGCGATTTTAGTAATTTTGAAATTTATGATTCATTTAAAATTACCATAGGTAAAAAAATGCAATAATTGGATCTATAAATTTAGCGATTTAAGCTTTCGGGAAACTCCTCATTGTTGAATACAATATTAAATCTTATTCCTTTATATTCAATCAATTTAACGCAAAAGTACATTCACTATTTGAGTACCTGCTCTCTCAGTTTCATGCCTCCTGTAGCTTCAAATATTTTACGGATTTCTTCCAAATTTTCTTTCCGAACGGTACGCAATGCACCGGGGCCATCACCATGATAGTTGGCTCCAAGTTTGGGTGCAATTTCTTCAATATTTTCACGATACCATTTCCAAATAGGGCCTTGTTCGGGATGTGCCTCGGATTCGACTTTGTCAGGATGTACACAATAACCTATTTCCAATATATTTCCGCCGATACTTTCCATAATTTGCTTTTGCTGAACACCTTTTTCATTTTCCGAATAGTATCCCAGTTCTTGTGAAAACTTTCTCAAAATCGAAATAACTTCTGCGGGAACATTGCCCCGCGGACAACGTGTTTTACATGACATACATTGTCCACAATACCAAATGGTTTCACTTTTAAGCAATTTTTCAATGGCATCTTCATCTCGTCTTTGAACAATGTCACATATTTTACGAGGATCATATTCATAAAATTCAGCAGCCGGACAAATGGCAGTACAAACCCCGCAATTCATACAAGCTTTCATCGCATCTTTAAAGCGAATATCTTCGGTCAGCAAATTAAAAAAATTGCCCATATTTATTCAAATTTTACTTTATTTAAACCCAACAAACGAATCATAAACTTAGGGAGCGATTTGTCTCGCTTTCTATTAAGAAGGTCCAAGTTAACTCCCAATTTTTTAACAATCGGTATTTTATGTGTTTCAACAAATTCTATCAGTGTTCCATCCGGGTCTTCAATATAGGTAAAATGGCCACCGGCATCCCCCATATCAAAAGTATCCTGGTCGGTACAACTATTTACCGTAAAAGGAAATCCCTTGCTTTGACAATATTCGCCCAAGGCTTTCATATTGGTAACATCAAAACATATTTGAATAAAACCCGGATCTCCCCAAAAACGTCCTTCAAATATTTTTTTCGGTTTTCTTTCCAATGCCATTACCAACTCTATGGTGCTGTTTCCAAATAACTCCGCAAATGCCCCTCTCCGGGGTCTTGAATGACCTAACAATACTCGGCGATACTGTTGTTCACCGCCTTTCAAAAACTGCCAATCTTCAAAATTTCCTGTTTTATCATATATAACGGTATCATAACCTAAGATATCTTGATATACGGGCAACGCTTTTTCCAAATCAGTAACCCCTATCATAACGCCTACCGCACCTCCTGCATAAGTTTTTTGGTCAATATATACATAGGAATCCTGTATAATTTGAAAATAATTACCAAACGGGTCCTGCAAAAAGAAAGTCGATTTTCCCATCGGATCTGTGCTTATATTGCCAATCTTGTCATATCGTGAGCTAATTTGGCGGTGTAAAGCTTCCACATCGCGACTCTTTACTTTGGCCACAAAGATTCCCAAGTCTCCTATTTGAATATCAAATGGCACAGGTTGGGGTTTTCGTTGCGAATATTGCCAAATTTCAAATCCCCCACCACCTTGCAAATTAACAGCTATGCAAGCATGTCTTTTCTGGGGAACATACCCCGTATAAGGAAGCATCAAAGCTGCCACTGTATCATCTTCCAAAATTCTTACATCGATTTGAAAATTTTGAATGTACCATTTCCATGAAGCTTTCATATCAACGGTTCCAACCCCCACTTGTTGTATTCCTGAAATAAAATAATCTTGCATTATATGCGTTTTTTTAGTGTGCAAAGGTACAAAACAATTATGAATTAGAATCGTGATTTTTCTATTTTTATCCACTTTTGCTAAACAGTCAGCAATTTATTTTGAATATCTTTTTTACTCTCACCTCACTGCAAACAACCCACTATTATTTAAAAATCTCGCTCGCTAATTTTTACGG
>JAVWBZ010000021.1:0-12651 GCA_036649255.1 Bacteroidales bacterium | reverse complement strand
CAGCTGCTCTGGCCAACTGAGCTACACCGGCTTGGTTGTTTTGTCGTTTCAAATAACGTCTCCGTTCTTGTTTTTTCGGACTGCAAAAATAGACTTTTTTTTCGTAATTAATCATCTTTTTTGCTTTTATTTTTATTTTTTTGGTTAGTATATTGTTATTCAGGCTATTATTTTTTTACACAACGGGTAATTTCTCGCTTTCCAACAGGCCCGGGAAGCCCTTCAACTTCAAATCCGACATTTTTTAAGGCCCTTTTTACACTTCCTTTTGCACAATAAGTGATTAAAATACCATTTGTTTGCATACATTGATACATCTTTTCAAAAATTTCCTCCTTCCATAACTCGGGTTGTGTATGAGGGCTGAAAGCATCGAAATAGATTAAATGGTATTCTAATGTCTGTAAAGAAATCTCTTCCAACCTTCTGTTAATCTTTTTCAGATAATAGTCAGTCCCTATTTCCAATAATTGATTTTCTTCACTTTGATGAAGCTTATGATAAAAGTTGTATAAGGTAGGATCAATTAAATCAACATAGTTCAATTTTGTCCATTCCTCTTCTGTCAAAGGAAAAGCTTCTATGCCAGTATAAAATATTTTTTTATTCCCCTTATAATAATAGGTTAGCAGAGCGTTTAAACCTGTGCCAAATCCTATCTCCAAAATTGAAATGGAATCATGGTTAACCACTTTCAGTCCGGAGTTGATGAAAATATGTGTCGATTCATTGATTGCTCCGTGTATCGAATGATATTGTTCGTCAAAATGTTCTAATTTTAAAGTATAAGAATGATCTTCCGTTTTAACTATTTTGCGTATTGCAATTGCTGGATTTTTCATAGTGGGTTGTTATTGAGAAGTTCGTTTTTAGGGTGGATGATCAAAACATAAAATAGCCAGATAAATTGAAATTGCAATATTAATGAAAATAGAAAGACGAATAGGAAAATTGTACTGATATGATCTAATTTTTCAAATTCTATTTCTTGCTATATCTTCCCTGTTGCTTTCGTTTTTTGTTTTGTTTTGTTTTGTTTATAACGGTGTTTGATTTTTGTATTACATTGAAACAAAGTTTTATTGAACGTAGAAATGATTTAAAGTTCCTTTTCTCAATTTTTTTGCACCTATTTGTTTTTTTGAATTAATTCATGTAATTTTGCCAAAATTTTGACTGCCATGGAAAAAAATGTACAACAAAAAGTGAACGTTTGGTTGAGTGAAAACTATGATTTAATAACGCAGAATGAAATTAGAAGATTATTGGAGGAAGATCCTAAGGAAATTACAGAAGCTTTTTATAAGGATCTGGAATTTGGAACGGGAGGAATGCGGGGAATTATGGGTGTGGGTACCAATCGAATGAATCAATATACTGTGGCTTCCGCTACACAAGGGTTGGTTAATTACTTGAAGAAATTTTACAAGAAACAGCCTATTGCCGTGGCCGTCTCTTTTGATTCCAGAAAAAATAGTCGGTATTTTGCCCAGATAACAGCTGATGTCTTATCGGCCAATGAAGTAACTTGTTATCTTTTTGAAGACTTGCGTCCTACACCGGAACTTTCATTTGCCGTACGTTTTTTAAAATGTCAGGCTGGGGTCATGATTACTGCTTCGCATAATCCCAAAGAATACAATGGTTATAAAGTATATTGGAGCGATGGTGGGCAATTGGTAGCACCACATGATAGCAATGTTGTCAATGAAGTAAATAGTATCAAATCAATTGAAAATATCAAGTGGGAAAGGAATGATGAAAAGGTAAAGATGATAGGAGAAGAAATCGATTCAGCTTATTTAGCATTGATACGGGGGTTGTCGTGGAATCCTCAGGCCATTAAACTGAAACGTAATTTTAAGATCGTATATACACCATTGCATGGAACTGGCATTACGGTAATTCCCCGGGCATTGGAAATGTTTGGTTTTAAGAAGGTGATTTTGGTGGAATCACAAGCCAAAGCCGATGGGAATTTCCCTACAGTAAAATCTCCTAATCCGGAAGAAAAATCGGCACTAGAACTGGCGCTCAAAAAAGCCGAAGAGGTAAAAGCCGATTTGGTCATGGCTACTGATCCGGATGCCGATAGAGTAGGCATTGCCGTTAGAAATAATAAAGGAGAAATGGAATTGTTAAATGGAAACATGACCGGTTGCCTGCTTTTTTATTACCTCCTTTCTGAATGGCAAAAACAACGTAAAATAGATGGGAGTCAATTTACGGTTAAAACAATTGTGACGACCGATTTAATTAGTGAAATTTCAACTGATTTTAATGTCCCTTGCGAAGACGTACTGACCGGATTTAAATACATTGCCGAAAAAATTGAATCATACGAAGGAGAAAAAACCTTTATTGTAGGGGGAGAAGAAAGTTACGGCTATTTGGTGGGCAACTTTGTTCGTGATAAAGATGCGGTTTCGGCTTGCTGCATGATTGCTGAAATGGCGGCCTATTATGCCACTCAAAGAAAAAGTTTATACGATGTCTTACTGGATATTTATAAATTGCTGAGATGCTATAAGGAGGAATTGGTCTCAATTACAAAAAAAGGTAAAAAAGGAGCGGAAGAGATCAAACAGATGATGATCAAATATAGGAACAACCCTCCTGAAAAAATCAATGGACAGAAAGTAACCATGATGAAAGATTATCTTTATAGAAAAGAGTATAATTATGGAAACCATACCAATACGGTGATTAATTTGCCTAAATCGGATGTATTACAATTTTTTACCGCAGATGGAAGTAAAATTACCATACGCCCTTCTGGTACGGAACCTAAAATTAAGTTCTATTTTAGTGTGGTGGAGGAATTGAAAAAGAAAACGGAATATGAAAAAGTAAATGATCGTTTAAATAACAAAATTCAAGCTATTATTCAATCAATGAATTTGATTGAATAAATTTTAACCGTACCTATTTTAAAAATATAGCTCTTATTTTTCACCCCATACCCTGTTTTGAAGAAATGGGTTGATTTAAAGAAGCATTATAGTTTTTCTACCAACTTGCCTAAAAGAACCACCAATTGGTCGATCTCATCGGGTTCCAATGTTTCGGTGATCAGTTCTGAAAATCTTTTATGAGCATATTCGTGCATATCATTGATTCGCTTTCCTTTTTCGGTAAGATGTAAATGGGAATTACGTCGGTCTTCATCCGATTGTACCTTTGTAACATATTCTTTTTCAAGAAGTTTGTCTATGGTAACCGTAACGGTTGGCTTGGTAAGTTGCATTTCCGAAGCTAACTCCGTGATGTTCGGATTTCCTAAAGCATTAATTACTTCAAGATAGTGCATTTGGGTTAAAGTAAGTTCTTGCAGGTGAAAATGCTCTTTGGCCAATTCTTCCATTTCACCCAAACTGTGAGACAACTTGGCAATGATCTTAACTATTTTGTCCATAAGTAGCCATGATTTTAGGGTTGTTATGTTATTCCGGATATCATGCTGTGTTAATATTTTACCGGGAAAGGAATGCTCCTTGTTTATTTTTATTTTAAAATAGAAATATAGGAATAGATAGGGTAGTGGTCAGAGGTTTTGACATTAGAGCATACCGTATATCCGTAACTGTTAAATCTTTTATCATGTAAAATGTAATCAATACGATAGGCCGGGAAAGAATTCCCCCAATAAGTAATCCCTTTTCCTTTGCCGCTTTCACGAAAAGTGTCTTTAAATCCGTTTGATATTTTATGATAACTGTAGGAAATGGGAGAATCGTTAAAATCTCCGCAAATGATAATGGAATATTGGCAACTATCGATATGAGCACGCAAGGCAATCACCTGTTTTTGTCGATTGATAAAGGCTTTGTTTATTTTTTCTGAAAGAATTTTTGCTTTCTTATTAAATTTAGGATCATCCAAATTGTTGTTGATCAATTGCTTTCCTATTTCGTAATCCTCTTCATCCATACGCATGGAGCTGAGATGTGCATTGTAAACCCGTAGGGTGTCATTCTTGTATTTTATATCAACATAAATCACCTTGTTGGAAGAGGTGTCATTCATCTCTACATAATCGGCATTGATAATTCTATATTTACTGAAAATGGCCAATCCGTAGTAATAACTGTGGTTAAGGTTGAATGGAAGATATTGGTAGTAATATTTTTTATTGTCTTCCAATTTTAAGATGGATAAAATGGAATCGGTAGTGTGGAAATTTAATGTATTGCTTTTATCAACAAAATATTCTTGAAAACATACAATGTCGGGACGTTCCTGTCTAAGAAGCGCAAAGATCTCGCCTTTTTGCCGGTTTCGCTCCTTTTTACTGGAACTATTATATAACCCGAGAAGTTTAGTGTTATAACTCATCACTTTTACACAATTCACACACTTTTCAGGTTTTTCTTGCTCCTTCATTTGGTAGTATCTGTCAATATTATTGATATTGAACAAGGTAACGAGAATGGATAAAAGGGCAAATTTATAATTGAAAATGACCCAAAATAGAATAAATCCTAAATTGATATATAGCAAATAAGGAAATAGTAAGCCCGAGTAAGCAATGACAATGCTCCAGGAAGGTTTGATAAATTGTGCAAGAAAGCCAAATAAGAGCCCTGCGGCAAAAACAGCATTGATGATGAGAAAAATAATAGAGATGATCTTTTTAAAAAAAGAGTTATTTTTTTTTGGCATATCTATTTATTTTTTTGAAGCCATAAAGAGGTATTCTTTTTCTTCCCGAGAAAGGGCGTCATAACCGTTTTTGGATATTTTGTCTAAAATCTCATCTATTTTTTTCTGATGTGCAACTTTTTGGCTGTTGTATTCTTCGTCGGAAAGCGGTTTGCTCGTCGCGCTTTCATAAGAAGTGTAGAATTTTGGCTTTTTCTTTTTGGTCTTCTGCTTGGCTGGATAATGAAGATAGAACAGAACAGATAAAACTCCGTAAAGTGCACCTCCTAAATGGGCTATGTGCCCCCCAGCATTGCCTTGAGAAAGGCTTAAAAGATCAATCACAACAAAGATAATCGTTAGCCATACCAATTTCATCCGACCTAATATAAGAAGTATAATCTCGTGATGGGGTCGGTAAACGGTAATGGCAACCAAAATAGCCATGATACTGCCAGAAGCCCCCAATGCAACGGAACTGCCAACAACGGTGGCAAATACCGGAAAAATTTGATAGGCGGCCATGTAAAACAAATTGCCAAAGATTCCCCCAATGAGATAAGTGATCAATAGTTTCTTTTCGGTAAGATATTCAAGGAAAATACGACCAGCTACATACAACATAATCATATTAAAGAGAAGGTGCCAAAAAGAGGTATGTAAAAACAAACTGGTTAGAATAGACCAGGGTTGATAAAGAAGTCGGGCGAAAGAAGCCGGACAAGCCAGCCAATCGGTTAATTGCAACATGAAAACCTTGTTAAAATGGTTGTTCATTAAAAAAGCACCCAATGACAAGGTTAAATCCAATAGAAGAAAGGCTAAGTAAATTCCGATATTGATTACAATCAACCTGTTAAGAGTAGAAGAAGAGGTGATAAAACGTTTAATCGTAGATTTAAAAGAAGGACGTCGATTGGTGAAAGGGGATTGGTTATAATACATTTTATCCGAAATAATGATTATCAAAATGTTTACGATCGTATTTCCGCCATACCAATATCAGGATGATACCGAATAACATCCCCCCAAGGTGGGCGAAATGTGCAATACCGTCACTGGAACCCGTAACTCCGTATAAAAGTTCAAGTGCACCGTAGATAATAACAAACCATTTGGCTTTTATGGGAAGTAAAAAATAAAGATATATTTGGGCGTTGGGGAAAAGCATGCCGAAAGCCAGCAAAAGACCAAATACAGAACCGGAAGCTCCTATAATGTTGAAAGAGTTAAGAAAATTTTCTTTAGCAGTAGTCGTTACATTCACCAATTCATGGATCGAATCCGGATTTTGTTGCAAATAGTAAAGATTGTTGGTCAGCATTGTCTGGAAACGTTCTGAGGTATTGTGCTGTGCCAAATATTGATAGGTTTCCAAATTCGGGTTGTCTAAAAAATGATTCAGTAAAACCAGCGTGGGATGTATTTGAAAATAAATGATAATGTAGTGAATAAGAGCCGCTCCGATGCCAGTGATTAAATAATAGGAGATAAATCGCTTACCTCCCCATGCGTTTTCAATACTGGAACCGAACATCCACAAGGCAAACATATTAAAGAAAATATGCCCGAAATCACCGTGCATGAACATGTAAGTGATAATCTGCCATGGCCTGAATTCGGACGCCGTAAAGTAATGAAGTCCGAAAATAGCATCCAAATCAACCCCACGTGAACCGAAGACAATTTTTGCCAAGAAAAAAAGCCCATTGATAATCAATAAATTTTTTACCACCGGAGGTAAAATACTAAAACCTCCTGCCCTGATTTGTCCGTCCATATTAAAATTTTACTATCTAATTATGATCTGTAATAACACTTGTAAACTGTGCCTTCTTCCATTCTAACTTGAAATTTAACATTTGCCTAAACAATAAAAGTTTCAAATTCCTTATATGCTTTCCATTCCGTTTCATCCCGTCATGTGTTCTATTGTGCTGCTTCCGAAAGTATAACTGCCTTTTGCCATACCAATGGTGGCTTTTCCCTCGGCAGTTTGATACGCGATCAATTTGACCGCTCCGTCAAAGTGTTCGGTTACACTAAACATGGTTGATATTTTAAATTGGCTGCAAAGATAAAAAAAAAAAGAAAACTTTATAAACTCGCTGATGAAAGAACCTAAAAATAGTTGTTTTCTTTCTCAGGGCGTGCCGGCTTCGCCGTCGCGTCTTCCGCTGTACTCCTCGCTTTTCCTCCTGCTTCGTGGCCAACAACTCCCTTTCCATCATCTTGTCACTCTCTGTTCTTCTTCACTAATCTTCCCTTCCGGAAAAACTGCGGGGTGCCGCTTCAGCCGCTCACGCACCGGAATGGGACACTTTCCCCATCCAAAAAAGTAGAAACATTTTTTTGCAAAAAAAACACCATCTCTCTGAAAACGAACTCTTTGCAGGGACGTGTTGGACAAGATAAAGGAAATGTTGTAAGAAGCTTATAAAATTTACTTTATCATAGTTTTATTCGAAAAAAAACTCGGTCATTTTTTGGGGAAGCACGGAAATAATTTTTTTATGCTTGAGAAAATTTCTTCCCGGGCTTGTAAAATTTTACTCCCATACGCAAGATTTTTCACTCGCATGAATTTTCCTTCCCCATATATAGCTTTTTGGGCGCCCAAAAAAGAGTGAAAAAACACTTTCTTCAAAAAGTTGTATCGGCGATTTGGTGACCGATAGCGGTTTATGGAGAGCCCCTGATTCAAGTGGAGAGACTGCTTTTTTATTATCAATACGAGAGGCAATGTACCATATTATTTGTCGTACTATTAAAATTAAAAACGATGGGAAAGACTTCTATGGCAGTGAATCAGATTAAATGATAATTACCAATCAATACGAAAAAATAGAGCCAACGCAGTTTAAACAACCAAGTCCTGCCCTGAAACCGAAAGGAAAATACTGGTTGAAAGAAAGAAGAGGAAGCAATAAACAGAATGATAGATAAAAGTCATGATACTGTACCAAAAAGTGTGTAAAACTCAATTTTTTTAACTTTATATTACAAACTAAAAACTTAAATACATATTTTTGGGATACTAACGAAAAGAGGAAGCAAAGAACCGGAGGGAATCCCCCCTAAAAAAGAAAATAAAAAAACTTTTGAGAACTCTTACGTTGTTGGAATGGTGAATTGAATTTGATATGTAATTATTTGTAAATTAATATTTTAAATAAATAAATAGTCCAATTCTTCCTTGGAAAGGCAACGAATGATGGTTTTTCCCGAGGGGCTTGTACAAGTGACCTGACACGCAAAGAGTTGTTGTAACAACTGAGTGATTTCAACTTTCTCTTTGAGGGGTTTATAAAGGGACCTTTTTTGTCGGGCCAAACTGAGAGCCATGTTTTGCTCTTTTTCGGTTTTGTACAGAAACAAATTGGATTTGAAAGCTTCTAAAACATTTTCAAGGATGGTTTGTATATCCCCCTCTTCTTCGTTGGGAGTACCGTTAACAGCAAAATGATTGGTGTCGATTTGTTCGATATCGTATCCTAATTTAAAAAGTTCATCCTTCAGTTCAATTGCCAATTCAGACATGCCGGAAGTTAAGGTAATGGTTTCCGGAAACAGGCTTTGTTGAACCGTAATGGGTTTGTTTTGTAAAGCATTTAAGTAATTTTCATATAAAATCCTCTCTCTTGCATGAGGAATATGAAGAATATTGAGTTGATTTTGAAGATTGAGGATCAAATAATAATTGTCTAAGATCATAAAATTAAGATCCTCAAACTCTTCTTTCGGAAGGTTTTCCGTACAATTTTTAAAATCCAGTGTGTTTTCTTCGTTGATGCCGCTGGGTAGATCGATGGTTTCCGTTTTAATGCCCTTTAGAAAATCATCCCATCCGGCTAAATTGACTCTTCCTTTTTCAAAAGATCCGGTGTATTCCGATTTGCTTTTTGGCGTATTTGAAGCAGTGGTATGAAAAGGATTGTAATGGGGATTGATGTTCAGACTTGGAGGAATAATCTCTTTTTTTTCTGGAAAGTTTGAAACATCTAATCCCGGTTCATAATCAAAATCGAGGCGGGGAGTGAGCGACATGGTTCCCAATGATTTTTTAATGGTTGAATTTAAAAAACCGAAAATGAGTCGTTCATCTTGCAATTTAATCTCTACCTTGGTAGGACTGATGTTGATGTCAATAGTGGCGGGATTGACATCTATATTAATAAAGTAAGCCGGTTTATAGCCTTGCGGAATCAGTTCCGAATAGGCTGTTTCAACGGCATAATTTAGTAAATGATGTCTCACGTACCGATGGTTGATGAACATGTATTGTTCACTTTTTTTCTTTTTTGCATTTTCCGGCTTTGCGATAAAACCACTGATTTGCATAAAATCGGTGTGTTGTTCAACGGGAAATAATTTGTCTTTAAAATGATTTCCGAATATATTGATAATACGTTGTTTAAAGTTGGAAGGTTGGAGCTGTAATACCATTTTCCCGTTGTGAAATAGGGTAAATGCAATGGTATGATGAATCAGGGCAACACGATAAAATTCTTCTTCAATATGCCCGAACTCAATATGATCCGATTTTAGAAAATTACGCCGGGCAGGTACGTTGAAAAAAAGATTCTTGATGGCAATGGAAGTGCCGTCCTGAGTGGCTATCGGACTATGTTCTTTGACCTCGGATCCTTCTATTAATAATTGAGTTCCTGTGTTTTCTTCCGGCTTTTTTGTTTTTAATTCTACTTGTGCAATGGCTGCAATGGAAGCCAAGGCTTCTCCACGAAATCCTTTGGTAGTAATACGAAATAGATCGTCGGCCGAAGCAAGTTTTGACGTAGCATGGCGTTCAAAACACATTCGCGCATCGGTAAAACTCATCCCATTTCCATTGTCTACTACCTGAATAAGCGTTCTTCCGGCATCTTTGATGATCAGTTGTATACTTGAAGCACCTGCGTCCACAGCATTTTCAATTAGTTCTTTAACAGCGGAAGAGGGTCTTTGAATCACTTCACCGGCTGCAATTTGATTGGCTACTGCATCGGAAAGAAGATGGATAATATCTGACATAGGTTCAAGAAAAATTGATACGGTTAATCGAGAAACGGTTATTCAAAAAATTTAACGAACAAATAGGCTAATACGATCACGATAAACGCTAGCCAAATAACGGTTTTAAGAGGGAATTTACTTCGTTCTGTACGTCGTTTGCGGCGGCTTTCCCAATTTTCATGAAGTCTTTGGGCAAACTCTTCCGTGTCGTGAGTTTCACTTAGCTTAGAGGTATTTCCTTCCGGTTTATAAAATCGAGGCTTGTAATTAAATTTTCTACGCTCAGGGCGTTCTGTAAAATTGAATTTCATGCTGTATAAAGGGTTATTTTTTTCTAATTTTGATACATTTGTATAAATAGTACAGTGTGGCTAACAGTGCACATCCCCAAATGATAATAAGCCAGTTGGAGATGAGAGCAGTCGGCAATTTGAAAAGAGAATAGATCGCGATAAAGAGAATAAAAAGCAATATGACAATGGCTACAGGAAGATTGTATTTATCTTTTTTCCCTCTTCGTTTTTCGCTCCAATTGCGATGTAATTTTCTTGCAAAAGCTTCCGAATCATACCTGCTTGGGTTTTGATTTAAAACTTCCGGATTTTCTTGAAAGGTTGACATAAGACTCATAATTAAGGTTGGCAAAGATAATAAAAAATAATAGAAAGCTCAATATCGTTCCGTCGGAGTGACCACAAATGCGATTAACAGAAAGGATCATCTGATCAAATAAACAATTTAAGAAACGATCTTTTAACTGTTTTGCAGATTTAAACCCGATGAGTTTGTTTTAACTTTCAATTTCGGCAATTTCTACGGCAAGTCCTGCCATTAGATCAATAGGCTTTTCTCCCACTACCACATCGGTTTCAATTCGAATGCCTATATTTTCTTCAGCTATGTAAATGCCTGGTTCGCAACTTAAGACCATGCCTGGTTGAAAAATCCAATCGCGCTGTCCTACATCATGTACGTCCAATCCGATGAAATGGCTGGTATTGTGCATGTAATATTTTTTAAACAAAGGGTGGGCCGGATGTTGATTCTTAAGTTCCTCTTCGGTATAAAGTCCTAATTTGATGAGTTCTTCATCCATTCGTTTAAAAACAAAATCGTTGATTTTATGAATGGTCATCCCCGGTTTGAAAAGAGGGATGGTTTCTTTATAAATAGAGAGAACCGATTGGTAAACTTCTTTTTGACGTGGGGTAAATTTCCCGTTTACGGGTACCGTGCGAGAACAATCTCCGGCATAATTGGCATATTCAGCGCCAAAGTCCATAAGCAGTAAATCACCGTCTTGCATTTTTTTGTCGTTCTTAATGTAGTGCAAAATACAGGTGTCGGCACCAGCAGCCACAATAGGAGCAAAAGAGTGTCCCGTTGCCCCGTTACGAATCATTTCATAAATTAACTCAGCTTCTATTTCATATTCGTATTTACCTGGTTTTATGTATTTTCTGGCACGTTCAAATGCTTTTCCCGTGATGTCGCAAGCTTTTTTAAGGGCAGCAAGTTCTTCAGGATGTTTTATTGCCCTGAGTGGATAAAGAATAGGTGCCAGACGATGGTACTGATGAAAAGGATAATCTTTTTGTAATTGTTGGGCAAAGCGAATTTCTTTGGTGCGAAACACCATTTTCATACGTGGGTTTTCGGGACAATGAAGATAAATGTTTTTGGAACTTAATATTAAATCATGTAAAATTCCGTCAAACTCTTCGGTAAACATGACAGTTTTAATTCCTGAAATTTCAGAGGCCTGTTCTTTGCTCAATCGATGTCCGTACCAAACAATCATATCGGGAGTTGGATTTTTGATAAAAAGAATTTCACGATAATCGGGGTTGGGATGCCACGGCGCGATGGTTAAAAAAGTCTCTTCCTGATCAATACCGCATAAATAAAGCAAGTCTGAATTCTGACGAAAAGGATGGGTGGTATCTCCACACCGCGGATACTCATCATGTGAAGTTAAAATCACCAAAGAATTTTCTTTAATTTCATTTACTACATTTTGTCGGTTCAAAATGTAAAACTGTGGATGAAGGGGTTGATATCTCATGAATTTAAAATTTTAGATTTTGAATGATAATGATAGGCAAAGATAATTAATTTTAAAAAATGGAAGACGTTTTTTGTGTAATTATGATCATAAGTATTTAAGTATATTCAGATAAGTTTCAATTGTTTTTTAGATATTTTCATTTTGTGAATATCAGTATGTTTCATTATAGAAAGAATGCATTGCTGTTATAAGAGATGAGTTTAAAGTTAAACAAATGATTTCCACGTAATAATGAAGAGCCTTCTGTTTTTTATTAAACCTCTTTCATGGAAAGATTGATTCGTTTACGTTCGACTTCCAAACTGATGACTTTTACCATTACTTTCTGGTTGAGTTTTACTACTTCATTTGGATTGGAAACAAAACGATTGGCGAGATTGCTGATATGAACCAGTCCATCTTGGTGCACTCCAATATCAACAAAACATCCGAAATTGGTGATATTGGTTACAATACCAGGTACGACCATGCCTATCTTAAGATCGTTCATGTTGCTGATGCTTTTGTCAAATTCAAAAATTTCATATTGTTGGCGGGGGTCACGTCCCGGTTTGGCCAACTCTTGCATGATATCTTTTAAAGTAGGCATCCCTACCTGATCCGTGATAAACTCTTTCAGGTTAATGCTTTTACGAAGCAGATCATTTTTTATTAGATCCGGAATGGTACAATTCATTTGTTTGGCCATTGCATTGACAATATGATAACTTTCGGGGTGAACAGCACTGGCATCCAACGGATTTTCAGCCCCATGTATGCGGAGAAACCCCGCTGCCTGTTCATAGGCTTTTGCCCCGAAACGGGGAACTTGCTTCAAAGCGTTGCGGTGTTGAAATGGACCGTTTGCATTACGATATTCTACAATATTTTTGGCTAAAGAAGGGCCTACACCCGATACGCAACTCAAGAGCTCTTTGCTGGCAGTGTTG
>JAVWBZ010000020.1:0-13112 GCA_036649255.1 Bacteroidales bacterium | reverse complement strand
AACAAAATCTTTTCCGTATTTTTTTGCCTTACCATCGCTTACACCGTGTACATTGGCTAATTCGTCTAATGTAATTGGATATTTAAGTGCCATATCTTCTAAGGAAGGATCTTGAAAAATAACGAAGGGTGGCAGATTTTCTTTTTGAGAAATATCTTTACGTAAATCTTTTAATAATGCAAAGAGAGCTTTGTCAATGGCATCTCCTTTGGAAGGCATTACGTCATCCAATATTTCACTGTCTTCATCATTTTCATCTGTAATAGGCCTTGCAATCATCACGGAATAGGGGTTTGACATATATTTTTCCCCTTTTGGCGTGATTTTTAACAAGCCGTAATTTTCGATGTCTTTGATTAAAAGTTCTTCGAAGATGGCCAGTCGTATTACATTAGACCAAAATTTGTCATCATACTCTTCTCCTTCTCCGAATTGTTTTAATTTGTTGTGTTTAAATTTAACGATTGAGGTCGTTTTTTCTCCGATCAAAATATCAATAATGTGATCTTCTTTAAACTGCTGTTTAACTGTTTGAATAACTTCCAGCGCTAATGTAATTTGTTCTGAGGCGTTCATTTTAGGTTTTGGGTGGTTGCAGTTGTCGCAACTATGACAGTTTTCTTCTTCATAACTTTCTCCGAAATAGTGTAGTAAATGTTTTCTTCTACAGCTTGTGGATTCTGCATAAGAAGATGTTTCTGCCAATAACTGTTTTACAATTTCTTGTTCGGCAACCGATTTTTTGTTTGAAAATTTTTCTAATTTATTAAGATCTCTATAATCATAAAAGGCTATACATAAACCTTCACCGTCATCTCTTCCGGCACGACCGGTTTCCTGATAATAGCCTTCCAAACTTTTAGGCATATCGTAATGAATGACAAATCTGACATCGGGTTTGTCGATTCCCATACCAAAAGCAATGGTGGCTACAATCACATCGGATTTTTCCATCAAAAAGGCGTCTTGATTTTCGATACGGGTGTGTGAATCCAAACCGGCATGATAGGGAAGAGCACGAATTTTATTTACTTTCAGAAAATCAGCTAATTCTTCTACTTTTTTTCTGCTTAAACAATAAATAATACCTGATTTGCCATTATGGTTCTTTATAAATTTTACAATTTCTTTGTCAATATCTTTGGTTTTTTCTCTAATTTCATAATAAAGGTTAGACCGATTGAAGGAAGAGATAAAAACGTCGGCTTTGTCCATGCCTAAATTCTTTTGAATATCGCTTTGCACTTTGGGAGTTGCGGTGGCGGTAAGAGCAATGACCGGCACCTTTTTACCGATGGTGTCAATGATGGTTCTGATGCGCCGGTACTCCGGACGAAAATCGTGTCCCCATTCAGAGATACAATGTGCTTCGTCAATGGCGTAAAAAGAGATATTGATATCTTGAAAAAAATCTATATTTTCTTCTTTGGTTAAAGATTCGGGCGCTACATATAATAATTTGGTTTTACCTGATAATAAATCATCCTTTACAATTTTGATTTCGGATTTATTAAGAGAGGAGTTTAAAAAATGGGCTATTCCCATTTCCGTGCCAAAATTTCGGATGGCATCTACTTGATTTTTCATTAAAGCAATGAGCGGCGAAATAATAATAGCGGTGCCTTCAGTCATCAAAGCTGGTAATTGATAGCAGAGAGATTTTCCTCCACCAGTGGGCATAATGACAAAACAGTCTTTTCCTTTTAGTAAAGACTTGATAATTTTAAGCTGATTTCCTTTGAAATTATCAAATCCGAAAAATTTCTTAAGCATTTTTTGAATGTCCTTATCAGTATAAGCTTGCATCCGAATTATAAGTTTAATGTTTTTACAAATAATTTTTTTTGATTTTTTCGTTGAATTTCCATTCTCTCTTAATTTTTTGATTAACAAAAGTATAAAAAACTTTTTACCTATGAGTTTTTTCCCCCTTTTTTTCTTTTTTTTCTTTTTATAATACTGATCAACAGATAATTAATATATTTTATCAGCTGCTAAATATTTTTTTACGTAATTTTTTACTCCGTTTTCTAAAGAAGTAAAACTTTTTCTATAACCGACTTTTCTCATTTTTGACATGTCAGCTTGTGTATAATATTGATATTGATCTCGAATGTCTTTAGGAATATCAATAAATTCTATATTGGGTTCTAATTTTAGCGAATGGAAGGTGGCATTTACCAATGCCAGAAATGGTCGAGCAAAACCTGTTCCCAAGTTGTAAATTCCGTTGACGGGATGATGTTGCATAAACCAGAACAATACTGTGACAATGTCTTTAACATAAATAAAATCTCTTACTTGTTCACCATCTTGATAATCGGGAATATGAGAGCGGAACAATTTAACTTTACCGCACTCTTTTATTTGGTTGAACGAATGAAAAATAACGGAAGCCATTCGTCCTTTATGATATTCGTTTGGTCCGTATACATTAAAGAATTTGAATCCGGCCCAACAGGGTGGTGTAATGGTTTGTTTTAACACCCATTTGTCAAATTCGTTTTTTGATTTTCCGTAAGGATTGAGAGGAATGAGTTTGTAGATTTCATTTTCATGGTCGGTGTAGCCGAATTCTCCATTTCCATACGTTGCAGCCGAAGATGCATACAGAAGAGGAATTCGTTTTTTGGCTGCGAAACTCCACATCTGTTGTGAATAGGCAACATTCAATTCTTCGAAAATAGAATAATCGAATTCCGTTGTATCGGTGCGAGCACCCAAATGAATAATAAAATCAAGATGTTCTGCGTGTTGTTCAGCCCATTGGAAAAAAATATTACGATCAATTTTTTCAATGAATTGTTTGGTTTCCCAATTTCTTTTTTTGGCTTCTTTGGTGAAATCGTCTACGATAATGAGATTTGTAATCCCAAATTCGTTGAGTTTTTGAACCATGCAACTTCCAATAAATCCGGCGGCTCCGGTAACGACAATCATCTTTTAAAATTTGGTGCAAAGGTACGGAAATTTTAGTGATATAGAAAGCATGAATTAGGATGGAATTATATATTTTTTTATGATAGTCCGATAAAAACCGAAGAGGAAAAGAAGTTTCTTTTTTTGGATAAACAGAAAACTTAAATTTTAGTGAAAGTACATCTCTTCAAAACAAGGTATGTTTGCTGGTCTGAGGGAAAGCAGGAATGTCTTTGTATGAAAAAAGGAGCCTTTAACAAGCTCCTTTTTGGGTGAGGTCTCTTCCAGATTCGAACTGGAGTAAACGGTTTTGCAGACCGGCGCCTAGCCACTCGGCCAAGAGACCAAATCGGTGGCAAAAATACGATTTTTTTCGATATCTGCAAATATTAAAGGGATTTTTTTCGATTTTACTGTTTGCAGAAGTGTAAAAATGCAGGGAAATGGATCTTATTTGTAAGTGATGATTTAAAATATAAACCTTATTTTTCTGTATCTGAAATGGTTACAGATACAGAATCGGTCTTCCCTCCGATGGATGGATTCAATTTATAAACTGTAATTTCCGCATGACTGATGAGTGGAAATTCTGCTTTTATAGCGTGTAGAATTCTATAGCATAATGATTCTAAGATGTTAGCCGGTTGTGACATTATTTTTTTTATACAGGCATACACTTTTTGATAATTAACAGTTGTTGATAAATCATCATGTTGCGCTGCTTCTAAAAGATCACAATAGAGTATGGCATCTACTTTAAAATGGGTTCCGATTATTTTTTCTTCTTTGAAACAGCCGTGGTAAGCATAAAACTCCATTCCGGAGAGTGTTATTTTACTTTTCATAACGAAATCTATTTTATAAAAACCATGTTGATTCCAAAGAATCCATATCTTTTAACGAAATTCTTTTGGACCCAATATTGTTGTTCTCTTTCGATTTTTTGTTCCAAATTGTGACTGTTGAACATAAAAGGCATGAAAAACCTGAAATATTGAATAGATTCGGGGTCTAATTGAAAAGGGGTATTAGCAAAAGCTTTCAGCCATTTTTTTTCGGAACGGATATTTTCATTTCCCAATAGGATATTTTTTTGCAAAATGTTGTCGTAAATTTTGATGACTCTCTTGTTTCCGCGTTTTAGATAAAGTATTAAAGAACGAATAATCGATGAACCGTTTTCTTCTACCAATATTAATTTTCCTCCTTTCTTTAAGGATCGATAAAAAATAGCCAATGCTTTATCTAAGGGTTCTATATGATGCAACGTATCCTGAAGAATAATGTAATCATATTTTTCTTCTGCAGGAGGATTGTCGAATAAATTTTCGTAAGCATATTCAAATAATTCAGCATTGCCGAAACGATTCCAGTATTTTTTTCTGGTTTCTATTTGATCAATATAAAATTCGATGGTGGTTCCGCGTGAGGCGATACCGTTCATGGCAAAATAGAAACAGGTACTTCCAAAGCCACAACCACAATCCCAAATAGCAGGATGGATGCTTCTGTCAACATGACGATCAATATAGTTTAATCGTTGTAAATAATAGGCTTTGCGAAATTGTTGCTGGGCAATGGACCCTCTATTTAATTTATAATAAGGATAAAGCGAATTATTCTCTTCTAATTCGTTATACAAATGTTGAAAAAATAGTTTGCTATCCATACTCATCAACAAAGATTAAATACGAGAATTAGTTTTTACTGGCTCTTTTTCTTTCGGTTTCGTCCAAAATGATTTTACGGAGTCGTAGTGACTGAGGTGTAATTTCCAAGTATTCGTCTTTGCCGATAAATTCCATATATTCTTCCAGAGAAAGCTTAATGGCTGGAGCAATTCTCAGTTTTTCATCGGTTCCAGAAGCACGCATATTGGTCAATTTTTTGGATTTACAAACATTGATCACCAAGTCGTCTTGGCGAATATGTTCTCCGATCACCTGGCCGGCATATACCTGATCGCCCGCTTCAATAAAAAAAGTTCCCCGATCTTGTAATTTATCAATGGCATAAGCATATGATTGGCCGGTTTCCATGGCGATTAAAGCTCCAGCATGACGTCCCGGAATTTCTCCTTTCCAAGGTTGAAAATCAATGAATCTGTGCGACATGATGGCTTCCCCTTCGGTAGCGGTAAGTACCTGGTTGCGTAAACCGATGATTCCGCGTGAAGGGATTTGAAAGTCTAAATGTACACGATCGTTGATGGTTTCAATGGTGAGTAAATCTCCTTTTCTACGCGAAACATAGTCAATTACACGACTTGAAAATTCTTCCGGAACCAATACGGTGAGTTGTTCGATAGGCTCGCATTTTTCTCCATTAATTTCTTTGATAATTACTTGAGGTTGACCTACTTGTAATTCATAACCTTCACGTCTCATGGTTTCTATTAATACGGAAAGGTGGAGAATTCCACGACCGTAAATATTTAACATGTCGGGTGAATAAGTTTCTTCTATACGAAGAGCCAGATTCTTTTCCAATTCTAAGAAAAGACGATCGCGTAAGTGACGGGAAGTAACATATTTACCTTCTTTTCCGAAAAATGGAGAGTTATTGATGGTGAACAACATGCTCATGGTAGGTTCATCCACTTTGATAGGTGTTAGTGCTTCCGGTTCAATGGGGTCTGCAACGGTATCACCGATTTCAAAATTTTCAAGTCCTAAAACAGCACAAAGTTCTCCTGGATAAATGGGCGTTTTCATCTTTTCTTTGCCAAGTCCTTCAAAAACATATAATTCTTTGATTTTGCAAGGAACAATTCTTCCATCTCGTTTTACCAATGATACATTTTGTCCCCATTCCAATGTTCCTCGTTTTACTCTGCCTACTGCTATACGACCCACATAAGAGGAATAATCCAAAGAAGAGATCATCATTTGCAAATTTCCTTCGTCTATTTTTTGGGCCGGAATATGTTCTATAATTTGATCAAATAAATAGGCAATATCTGTGGTTGGGGTCTTCCAATCAGGACCCATCCAGCCTTGTTTGGCTGATCCGTAAACGGTTGGGAAATCGAGCTGGTCATCATTGGCTCCAAGATTAAACATAAGTTCGAAAACGGCTTCTTGTGCCAACTCAGGATTACAATTGGGCTTATCCACTTTATTAATGACTACAATGGGTTTGAGTCCCAATTCGATGGCTTTTTGAGTAACAAATCTGGTTTGAGGCATAGGTCCTTCAAAAGCATCTACTACCAAAAGAACACCATCGGCCATGTTTAGTACACGTTCTACCTCTCCTCCGAAATCGCTGTGCCCTGGAGTATCGATCACATTAATTTTAAAATCTTTGTATCGAACGGAAACATTTTTAGAAAGAATGGTAATTCCTCTTTCCCTCTCCAAATCGTTATTGTCTAATAATAATTCTTGAACTTGTTGATTCGCCCTAAAGAGATTCGCTTGGTAAAGAATTCTGTCAACGAGAGTAGTTTTGCCGTGGTCAACGTGAGCAATAATGGCTATATTTCTGATATTTTGCATCTTATATAATTAAAGAACTTATTTTTTTAAGGGTGCAAAGATATGAAAAAAATAAATACTATAAAGTATAATAATACTGTTAAATTAAGGAATGGGAAATTTTGCTATATTTGCCAACTTTAAAAATTAAACAAAAATGGCAGACGACAAAAAAATTATCTTCTCTATGGTGAATGTGAGTAAAATCTATCCACCTCAAAAGCAAGTCTTGAAAAATATCTATTTATCCTTTTTTTATGGAGCTAAAATTGGCGTTTTAGGTTTAAACGGTGCGGGGAAATCCTCCCTCTTAAAAATTATTGCAGGATTGGATAAGTCCTATCAAGGAGAAGTAGTCTTTTCACCTGGCTACAGTGTGGGCTATCTTCCTCAGGAACCCGAGTTGGATGATTCGCTTACGGCTAAAGAAATTGTTATGCAGGGAGTACAGGAAGTGGTGGATATTTTAGCGGAATATGAAGCCGTGAACATGAAATTCATGGAACCTATGAGTGATGATGAAATGAATAAATTGATTGAACGGCAGGGAGAGCTTACGGAATTGATTGAACAGCATGATGCTTGGGAACTTGATTCGAAATTGGAACGAGCCATGGATGCCTTGCGTTGCCCTGAAGGAGATACCCCCGTGAAAAATCTTTCGGGTGGAGAAAGAAGACGGATTGCCCTTTGTCGTTTATTATTGTCGGAACCGGATATTTTATTGCTGGATGAGCCTACCAACCATTTGGATGCCGAATCGGTACAGTGGTTGGAAATGCATTTGCAACAATACAAAGGAACCGTTATTGCGGTTACCCATGATCGCTATTTTTTGGATAATGTAGCAGGTTGGATTCTTGAATTGGATAGAGGAGAAGGAATTCCTTGGCAAGGAAATTACTCTTCTTGGCTGGAGCAAAAATCACATCGCTTGGAGATGGAAGAAAAACAGGAATCTAAAAGAATGAAAACGTTGGAACGTGAGTTGGAATGGGTACGCATGGCTCCCAAGGCCCGTCATGCCAAATCGAAAGCTCGTTTGAATGCGTATGATAAATTATTGAATGAAGATGTAAAAGAAAAGGAAGAAAATTTACAAATCTATATTCCTAACGGCCCTCGTTTAGGTACGAATGTGATTGAAGCTGTTCATGTTTCCAAAGCCTATGGGGATAAAATTCTTTTTGAAAACTTGAATTTCAATTTGCCTCCTAACGGGATTGTGGGAATTATCGGACCGAATGGTGCCGGTAAAACAACTCTTTTTCGTTTGATTATGGGCTTGGAACAACCTGATAACGGAGATTTTAAAGTGGGTGAATCTGTTAAAGTAGGATATGTTGATCAGCAACATTCCACCATTGATCCTGAAAAAAATGTTTGGGAAATTATTTCTGAAGGCAACGAACAAATTATGTTGGGAGGCCGTCTTATGAATTCTCGTGCATATGTTTCTCGCTTTAATTTTAGTGGAACCGATCAAGGTAAAAAAGCTGGCGTGCTTTCGGGTGGAGAACGTAACCGACTCCATTTAGCACTCACTTTGAAATCGGAAGCCAATGTTTTATTGTTAGACGAACCAACCAATGACATAGATCTTAATACTTTACGTGCTTTAGAAGAGGGATTGGAAAACTTTGCCGGTTGTGCGGTTGTAATTTCTCATGATCGTTGGTTCTTAGATAGAATTTGTACTCATATTCTTGCTTTTGAAGGTGATTCGCAAGTTTATTTCTTTGAAGGAACCTATACCGAATATGAAGAAAATAAAAAGAAACGTCTTGGCAACGAAGGACCTAAAAGAATACGTTACAAAAAACTAGTCAAATAATTCAAAATATTGTAACTCAAAAAATGGAGTGAAATCAAATTTTCAAATTTGAAAACGTCAAAACTAAAAAGCCCTTTTGAACTAAAAAGGGCTTTTATCTTTATGTATTATAATTGATGATTTATGCATACATCTTTTCGATAACATCTTTGTACCTTTCTTGAACCAATTTTCTTTTCACTTTGAGTGTAGGAGTTAAAATTTCAGTCATTTGAGACCATTCGTCTGCAATTAATTCAAATTTTTTTACTTTTTCTGTATCCCCGAAAAACGAATTATATTTTTCTATTTCTTTGGTAAATCGTTTTAAGACGACCGGATTTTTCACCATTTCTTCAGGAGTCGTATAGTTTTCTTCATGCCGTTTACACCATTCTTGTAAAAAGTTAAAATCGGGTGAAATTAAGGCGGCTGCAAATTTTTGATTTTCTCCTACTACTACTATATTTTCGATGAAAGGAGATTCTCCAAATTTTTCTTCAATTACTTGCGGGTTGATATATTTTCCAAAGGAAGTTTTGAAAATGTTTTTCAATCGTCCAGTTAATACCAATTGTCCTTTTTCAGTAAATTTTCCCAAATCACCTGTGTGAAACCAACCTTCGGTGTCGATCACTTCGGCTGTTAATTCCGGATCTTTGTAATAGCCTAACATGACATTGTGTCCACGGCAGATTACTTCCCCTGTTCGAGCAATGGCTACTTCGATGCCATCAAGAGGAAATCCGACGGTTCCGGCTGCACGGCCGTATTTTTTGCGAGAACTTACCGCTACTACCGGCGATGTTTCAGTTAAACCGTATCCTTCAAATACGGGCATTCCAATCGCCGAGAAAAAAGAAGCCAAACGCGGTTGGATACTGGCAGCACCCGATACTACAATGTCGAAATTACCTCCGATATTTTCACGGAGTTTTTGATAAACCAGTTTATCGGCAATTTTGTGTTGTAAATTGTACCAGATACTTCTCTCTTCCGGCTCAATCTGGTATTTTCTAGCCAAACGAATCGCCCAATAAAATATTTTTTTGGTTAGCCATGGCAGATTTTTTCCCGAACTGTATATTTTATCATAAATTTTTTCCAGCATTCTCGGAACTGTTGACATCATGGTGGGATGAACCTCTTTGAGGTTTTCTGCAATAGTTCCCAGGTTTTGAGCGTAATAAACAGACATCCCTAAATATTGATATAGAAATACCAACATTCTTTCATAGGCATGACACAGAGGTAAAAAGCTAAAAGCAATGTTAGACCATTTGGCAGGAATTTGTTGTAAATTGAGAATGTTCCCTAAAATATTATGGTGAGATAACATGACCCCTTTTGGAGTACCAGTTGTACCGGAAGTGTAAATAATTGTGGCACAATTGCCTGTTTCGATTGCCGCTTTCCTTTTTACAAGCTCTTCTTCATGAGGATGTTGTTCCCCTAACTCTACCAATTGGGTAAAGTAAGGGAATTTTTCTCTGTTTACAAAAGTGTAAACAGCTTTTAAACCAGGCGTATTAGGCAATACTTTTATGATTTTGTTCATTACTTCGGCACCTTCTATAATGATTAGTTTAACTTCGCAATGATTCAAAATGTATAAGTAGTCGTTTTCACTGATCGTTGGATAGATAGGAACAGAAATAGCTCCTATCTGCATGATTGCCATATCCAACATGTTCCATTCAGGACGGTTGTTCGCGATGATGCCTACTTTGTCTCCTGGCATAATTCCCAATTCAATAAAAGCATAACTGATATTATTGGTAATTCGAATGTAATCTTGAAAACTGTATTTTACCCAACTGCCATTCTGTTTGCCGGCCAATGCTACTTTCTGGTTTGAAAATTTTTCTTCATATCGGGACAGGATATCGAATAATCTTGTTACTTCCATTGTGTCTTTAATTTTTTAAAATTGATGTGATTTTTGATTTGCAAAGTTAACGTATTTATCTGTTAGAATGATTATTTATGTGATATATACTTTAAATTATATGCTAAATATGGAAATGAGGGGTAATATTCTTTATGTTGGGGTGAAAAGATATAACAAAAATCAGGTATAAATAAATTTGTATCTTTGCCGTCTAAAATAATGATATGAAAAAAAAGATTCCGGCCTATTTGATAGAGAAAGGAAATATCATTAAATTCCTTCTTTTTACCGCAGTTTTTGCTTTGATTTTTCTCAATATATATATTCCTTTCAGTTCACATTCATGGCTTAATGTTCCAAAAAAAACCTTTTTTCTCTATTCTGGAATTGTAGTAATCATCGGTTTGGTTGTTCTTACTTTTGGACGAATATTGATGTATAAATTTAAAAAATACCTCAATATGACTTACGGGAAATATGCCTTATGGATCTTAAGCGAGATGATTATCATTGCTTTGATCTATTCAACCGTTATTTATAGTGTTGTGAAAAATGATCAACGAACATTTTTAGAAATATTGGAAACGGCTACTTATTATACTTTTTTGGTGCTTTTTTTGCCGTATACCATCTCTTTTCTTTATTTGACGTTGAAAGATCGGGAAAAAACAATTGAAAATATTACCAATAACGATGCCAATGCTTTTCCATTGCCAGATGTGAATGAGGTTATTAATTTTAATGACGAAAAGGGCGTTCTAAAATTGTCGGTCAAATTGGATCATCTTTATTATATTGAATCTGCCGATAACTATATTAATATATATTATTTAAATAAAGGGAAGATGTCGAGGTTTTTATTACGATCATCTTTGAAACAAATTGAAAAAAATTATGATAAAAAATCATTGGTAAGATGTCATCGTCAATATGTTGTTAATTTTAATAAAGTAAAAGTATTACGTAAAGAAAAAGAGGGGCTTTTCTTGGAGTTTGACTTGGAAAATGTGCCCGATATTCCGGTATCTAAAACCTATTCTCAGGAAATTATGCAACTATTCTCAAAGTGTACACTTTATTAAGATCTCCTTTTTGAATACTTTGAAAATGCTGGATTATTTCATTTTACCAGCTCATTCTAAATTCTATCGGAAAATCATAAAAATCTGACTTCTTTTAATCCGCAACAGTAATGACAGCCTTTTTTATCTTGTAATAATAATTGACCGAAATGGTTGATTCCTTTTATTTTAGCTTCTTTAAATTCTTCTTTTATCTGATAAGAATGATATTCTTCCCTTAAATAAAGATGATTTAAATAATCATCTTGCAATGTTGCATAACGAGAGCTTTTGACTAAATCATAATAAATTTGAGTTGTTTCCAAAAGTTCCATGATCAACTTTTTGACGGAGAAATCTTGTTGTGTCAATAATTTTAAAGAGGTGGGATTTGGTAATGAAGAATCGAATAGAGTTTGATTTATGTTAATTCCCACTCCAGCTACGGTGTGCTGAATAGTATTATTACGAACGGAATGTTCTATTAAAATGCCTGCTATTTTTTTATGATGAATGTAAATATCATTAGGCCATTTTATCATCACAGGTTCGATATATTGACTTAACATTTTTCTAATGGACAGTGTAAAAAATTGGTTGAAAACAAATTGATTGGAAGGAGTTAGCGGAGGTGTGAAATAGAAACTAACCAGTATGTTTTCCCCTTTATTACTATGCCAAACATTAGAAGAAAGGCCTCTTCCTGCTGTCTGAAAATTGGTGTACAAGGTATAAAATTCTTCTAAAGGAGTATGGCTTATTATATGATCCTGTACGATAGAAGATAATAATTGATTGGTAGAATGAGTGGTTTCAATAAAATGGAGCAGATCGTTTTTCATGCCGCAAAGATAATTTTTATTTTTAAAAAGAAAAATTATTGATTCTTTTCTCGGGTAAGAAATTGATCCGTTCTAAACAAATGGTCACAGAATTCTCTATTTTGATTATCAATAATGAAGAAGGTGAATCTTTATAAATAAACGATTGAATTTATTTTAAACTATTCATTAATAGATGATTAATGGTTTTTTTAAAAAATAAAATGAGCATGGTTTTGATATTTGCTGAAATGTTCTAGTTCACAATTAATTTTGTATCTTTGCCCACCAATTTTGAATAGACGATGAGAAAAATTAAATTATTAGTTGTTGTTATCTTAACTTTGACAATAGCTTCATGTGAAGACGAATCTGGCGAATATGCCCGTCGAATTTTTAAAAATAGTGAATTGAATACAGCTTATAAAGATTGTTTAAAGGTATCTTTGGATACTGCCAAAGCACATTTATTTGTTGAAAATGGATTTTATGACTACCATGACGAGGCTTATCGGATAGAATTGCCTACTTCAGCCCATTTCATTGTTGATACATTAAATCATCACGGACAAGGGGATTCCATTACTTCTTTGATCTTGAAAATGAATAGAGCTGCGGAACATTGTGGAGATAAGGTCAAAATAGCTTTTGGAGCTTCTATTACCAATTTGAATTTTTCCAACTATACTGCTTTATTAAATGGCCCTAATAATGCGATCACTTCTTATTTTAAAACCAATTCGTATGCCTCCTTGTCAGAGATATTAAATGTTACGGTACAATCTGAACTACAATCTACTGGCGCTATAATTCTTTGGAATCAAGTGTTAAATTCTTATTATCAGTATAATCCACAGGCTGTGAGCATAGACTTAACTCGCAGTGTTACGGAACAAATGCTGAATGGTGTTTTTGCAGAGATGGAGATTGAGGAGATCAAGATTAGAACGATTCCGGAATACAGAGTGACGAAAGCATTGGATACGGTTTTTGCTGTTTTGGACAAATAATATTTTGTTGAACTTTCATCAATAAAGTAATAAAATATGAGAAATGATAAATTATTTTCCGGTAAAACACTGGCGATTTTGTCTGGTGGTGGCGATACTCCGGCTATCAATTCGAGCA
>JAVWBZ010000019.1:0-13763 GCA_036649255.1 Bacteroidales bacterium | reverse complement strand
AAAAAAAACAATATGTAAAATCATTTAATGCTTTGGTTACACGGGCTGAATTAGTAAATTCGACTGTTTCCGAAACAAAAAAAGCAGAAGAATTAAAAACTCTTCAAGAAGATTCAAAGAATTTTTCTTCAGAATCCTCTGTTTTAAATATTACCATTCTATTATGTTATATTTTAATGATAGCTGCTATTGTACTTATTTTGATCTTTGCAACCATTAATATTATAGCCAATATCAAAACTTCTTACAAAACAATTTTTGTTTTGATAGGGTTTGCCATTATTGTCGGCATAGGTTACTTTATCTCCTCTCCGGAAGTAATCCCATCAGCTCTAAAAATGCAGTTGACTGCAGGTGATATAAAATGGGTTGGAGCAGGATTGTTTACTTTTTATATTGTTTTCTTCGCTGCAATATTATCTATTATTGCAACCGTTATTATTAGTGCAATTAAAAACAGAAAATAAAATGGCAAGAAAAGCTTCAGGAATTAATACAGGTTCGGCAGCAGATATTTCATTCTTGCTGTTAACCTTTTTCCTATTAACATCATCTATCAATACAGAACAGGGTATTCCAAGACGATTACCACCCCCAAAAGATGAAAATGTTAAAGAAACTGAAGTCGATATCAATAAACGTAATGTATTGAATGTCTTAGTTAACTTTAACGATGATATTGCTGTTAATGGGGAACCATTGAATATCACTCAATTAAAAGAGAAAGCTATGGATTTTTTGGAAAATCCTACAAACTCGGAACATCTTCCTCAAAAAGAATATGTTGAAATTGAAAATATGGGAGAATTTCCGGTTTCGAAAGGGGTTATTTCTCTTACTAACGACCAAGGGACCACTTATAACATGTATGTTCAGGTACAAAATGAATTACAACGGGCTGTTAACGAACTTCGAGATAAAGTTTCATTAGGTTATTTCGGAAGAAAATACGACAAATTAGATACTGCCCTCCAAAAATCAATTCAAAAGGCTGTACCTATGAATATCTCAGAAGCACCACCAATTGATTACAGTAACGCAAAATAGTTATGTCAAGATTTAAAAAAGAATCCAAAAAAGAGACTCCGGAACTAAACATGGGTTCCATGTCAGACATTATTTTTATGTTCTTGTTCTTCTTCATGGTAATTACTAACATGAGAGAAGCTGCTTTGAAAGTTCATTTTCAACCGCCAAAAGCTACTGAAATTCAAAAATTAGAGAAAAAATCATTGGTAGCCAATATCTATATTGGAGCCCCTGTTGGAAAAAATGAAAATACATTGCCTCCCGGAAAAGTATCTGTTCAGTTAAACGATCAAACGATCAAACAAGAAGAATTGGTAGCCGACGTAAGAGATTTTATCGGTACTGAAAAAGAATCTCGTAGTGAAGAAGATAAAAATAAATTGACGTTTTCTCTTAAAGTTGACAAAGACGTACAAATGAGATACGTGAATACAATTAAATCAGAATTACGTAAAAACAATGCTCTTAAGATCAACTATGCAACAGGGAAAAAATCAGATATGAATCAATGATCGACCCAGTTAATTATAATATCCATTTAAATTAAACCTTATGAAAACATTTTTATCGACTTTATCAGTATTAATTGTTTCAAGTGTACTTTTTGCACAAGTTCCTACCAAAGTTTTTTCCGATCGTACACAAGCTACTGCATACGGAAAAACGGTAAACAATAGGGATATTGTGGAAAACGGAACGGAAGAAACAACCTTTTCCAACACGGGTTCCCATAGTATGGTGAGAAATAACAGTCCGTTTATTGGAACTTCTTTCTGGCCGGGGCAATCAAATGGCAACTGGCACACCAAAGTAGTAGCTCATGATAATGGAAACGTAAGCGTCATTTGGCCTACTTCCACTTCTTCTTCAGCCACTCGCGGAACTGGTTACAATTTTTTTAACGGTACTTCATTCGGTGCTTCTTCTTCAGACAGAATTGAAACGGAAAGAGCAGGTTGGGGAGTGATTGCCGCTCTTCCTAACAATGGTGAAATCGTAGTTTCTCATAATGGCTCAACAGGATTGTTGATTAACAGAAGAACCCCCGCAGGTATCGGAAATTGGAATCAAACTCTTTTAACTGGCCCGGAAGTATCAGGTTCTCATGGAGTTTCTACTGCTTTATTGTGGCCTGTTGTGGCTACTGTAGGTGACACGGTTCATATTTTTGCCGTTACCGAAACTGATACAAGCTATGTTTACGGTGGTTTTAACGGCGGATGTTTGGTATATTATCGTTCAGTGGACGGTGGTAATACTTTTGATATTCGACATCGTATAATTGAAGGCTTTGACAATACTAATTTTAAAGGATTCTCTGCTGATAAATATCAATTGTCTGCAAGAGAAGGTGTCATTGTTTTAGGTTATGGTGATAAATTTGAAGATCTTCTACTTTTCAAATCTGTTGACGGAGGTGCTACATGGACTAAAAAAGTAGTTTTTGACAGCCCTGTTAACTTCGATTTTGATTTTAATACTCAGTATTTTGATACTTCTTATGTTTTGGCCGGTACTTTTGCCATGACCATAGACGATAACAAAAATGCTCATGTTACTTTCGGTCTGTTCTTATCTTTAAGAAATGAAAGCAATGACCCAGGCTATTATACCTACTGGCCTGCTATTAACACCATGGTTTACTGGAATGAAACAAAACCTACTATTCCTACGGAAAATAATAGATTGATTCCTGAAAATCAAACCTGTTTTGACATTCCTAACCTTACAAGAGAAGATACTGTCTACGGTTTTAACTCGGAATATGTAAAAGTGCCTGTTTATTTCAACGATTTCAGTTATGTT
The DNA here is from genome assembly GCA_036649255.1 of Bacteroidales bacterium. Classification (GTDB taxonomy): domain Bacteria; phylum Bacteroidota; class Bacteroidia; order Bacteroidales; family WCHB1-69; genus JAVWBZ01. The sequence continues at coordinate 10,928 of JAVWBZ010000019.1, read as the reverse complement.
TCGCAAGCTAATTTAATTTCCGATCATGGTACAATCTACTTAATTTATTCTTCTATCCTTGAATATCCTTTCTATGATAATGCGACTTCCCAAACTTGGCGTGGTATTTTTGGCACCAAATCTACCGATAATGGTACTACTTGGAATTCAAAAGACAATACAAGCTGGCTTTCGTATGATCCTGAATTCTTTTATGTAAACTGGGGAGATTATTATCAATTATTAGAAGAAAATCCAGCACTTTCACCAGTAGAAGCAATGGTTACCGCATCTGAAATGCAAAGTGAAAATGCATTACCTTCAGTGGCACAGAAAATAGTAAATAATAAAATTAATATTTCCTGGCTATTAAGTATGGTGGCAGGAATGCCTGAACAATTCCCTTCTACCAATGAATTTAGTATCATCTATAAATCATTTAATAAAAATGATATTGGTGTTATTAACAACATTAATGAGGTTTGCTATTCTAAAATTGCCGATTATAGCAATAGCGTAAAAATGAACATTTACCCCAACCCTGCTACTGAAAATGTTACGATTATCGTAAATTCCAAAGACAATGCACAAGCAGAAATGAATATTACCAATATGATGGGACAAGTAGTTTATAATCAATCTATTGCTCTTTCTAATGGAGTAAATCAATTCAATGTGAATGTAAATAGTTTTTCTAATGGAATTTATTTGGTGAATATTAAAACTAAAAATGGTGTAACTGCTCAAAAATTGATTGTAAGATAATCGATTTTTGCTTTGAATATCAAAAAAGGGTGGCTCTGTTGTCGCCCTTTTTTTCTATTAATCAAAAAAAAACAGTATCATGATCAAATCAATGACTGGTTTCGGTAAAACAACCTTGAATACCTGTGGAAAATCAATTATCATTGAAATAAGAACTCTAAACAGCAAACAGTTGGATTTATCAACACGGATAGCTTCATTATTTAGAGATAAAGAAAATGAAATAAGAACCAGAGTTGCCAAAGAGTTGGAGCGAGGTAAAATAGATATTGCAATCTATCTTGATAAAACCATTACTTCAACCGTTGCCATAGATGAAGAACTTGCCAAGGCTTATTATCACTCATTGCTAAATCTCTCTGAAACTCTTGGAAACAAAGTGGAAAGTGATATTTTTTGTCAAGTACTGCGTTTGCCCGACGTGATTGCAGCTCCAAAGGAAGAATTATCGGAAGAGTTATGGGATATCGTTTATCAAGCAATTAAAGATACCTGCGACAAAGTAAACAAATTTAGAGGCGAAGAAGGAAAACACCTGGCACTTGATTTTGAAAAACGTGTTCTGATGATTCAAAACATGATAGAAGAAATCACTCCTTATGAAAAAAATAGAATTGTAAGCATGAAAAATAAGTTTGTAGCTTCGTTGTCAGAGAATTTTTCCGGACAATATGATGCAAACAGAATGGAACAAGAAATCATCTATTATATTGAAAAATTAGATATTACCGAAGAAAAAGTAAGACTTGTTAAACACTGTTCTTATTTTATAGAAACGATGAATGAAATGGTATCAAATGGTAAGAAATTGGGCTTTATTGTACAGGAACTCGGTCGGGAAGTTAATACCATTGGCTCTAAATGCAACGACTTCAACATTCAACAAATAGTGGTTAGAATGAAAGATGAAGTTGAGAAAATGAAAGAACAATTGGCCAATGTACTATAGAGAAGAAAAAATCTAATCTTATGTTGTACATTTGCCCCTCAATAAATAAAAATTATGGGAAACATATTATCCTTGGTCGGAAGGCCTAATGTTGGAAAATCAACTTTATTCAATAGATTAACGCAGACCCGTGAAGCAATCGTAGATTCGATATCCGGTGTTACCAGAGACAGAAATTATGGAAAGGCCGACTGGTGTGGTTACGAATTTTCCGTTATAGATACAGGAGGATATGTAGTGGGATCAGACGATATATTTGAATCAGAAATAAGAAAACAAGCCGCTTTGGCCATTGAAGAATCAGATGTGATTGCTTTTCTTGTTGACGGTCGTGAAGGATTAACTCCTTTGGATGAAGAAGTAGCTTCGATTCTTCGACGCTCAAAAAAACCTTATTATCTTGTTGTTAATAAAATTGATAGTCCTTCAAATTACTTGGATTATAATGAATTTTATTCATTAGGATTGGAAAATATTTATCCCATTTCTGCCGCATCGGGCAGCGGTACCGGAGAATTATTAGACGAAGTGGTAAAACATTTCTCCAATGAAGAACCTGAAAATTTGGATGATCTTCCCAAAATTGCCATCGTAGGAAAACCTAATGTTGGAAAATCATCTTTAATCAATACCTTTTTAGGTTACGAAAGAAACATTGTGACCCCTATTGCAGGAACTACTCGAGATTCTATTTTTACCCGTTATACGGGATTCGGATTTGATTTTTATTTGATTGATACGGCAGGAGTTCGTAAAAAGAAAAAAGTAGAAGAAAACCTGGAGTTTTATTCTGTTATGAGAACTGTAAGATCAATCGAAACTTGTGACGTATGCGTAGTTATGTGTGATGCGGATCAAGGTTTTGATGCACAAGACATCAATCTTTTCAGTTTAGCCGCCCGAAATAGAAAAGGAATTGTATTGGTTATGAATAAATGGGATTTGGTTGAAAAAGACACTAAAACCCATAAGGAATATGAAGAATTAGTAAAGAATAGAATTGCTCCTTTTAGCGATGTGCCCATTATTTTTACTTCCGTAATAAATAAACAGCGTATTTATAAAGTATTGGAAACAGCTATTCAGGTATATAAAAATAAAGATAGACGAATTTCCACTTCCGAGTTAAATGATGAATTGCTTCCTCTTATTAAACAAAACCCACCTCCGGTGAATAAGGATAAAGTAATTAAAATAAAATTTGTAACTCAATTGCCCACTCCTTTCCCTGCTTTTGCGTTTTTCTGTAATTTGCCTCAGTATGTCAAAGAAAATTATAAACGATATCTTGAGAATAGAATAAGAGAAAAATGGGATTTTTTGGGGGTTCCAATCGAAATATATTTTAGGAAAAAATAGAAATCATGAAATTTCAATTTATAAAATGATAATGAAAACACGGATATTCCTGCCTGTTTAGTTATCATTCACATAGGGTTTATGTGTTTTTTATAAAAGTAGCATTAAAAGTTGAAATATAAATTTATAAAAAGGATATAAGATGAAACGTTTATGGTTAATCTTGATTGGAATTACTTTGTTTAGCAATGTACAAGCACAAGAAAAAACAAAACAGAGAGTGACATTCGGACTTAGAGCCGGGATCAATTTTTCGGATATTGTTTCCAGCAATCAAGATGACCTTCCCTTGTCGGTATTTTCCCATAGCGATGATTATAAATCTAAAATAGGGGGAAGAATCGGAATCGTAGCCGATATTGATCTTGACCATCATTTATATGTACAACCGGGTTTGTATTATTCATACAAAAGAATCTATAATCATTATTTTGGATATCAAACTGTTGAAAATATTGAAGTAAGTGAAATGTACACCCTTCAATATCTTGAATTACCCATCCTGATTTCTTATCATCTTCCCATAGGAAAAAATTCTCTTAACTTTTCTGCAGGCCCCTATTTTGGATATGGATTGCAAGGAAAAATAACCATGCAGGAAAAGTATTACAACAAAACAACAAATACCAGTTTGGATATAAACGGAACGACTCACTATTTTAAAGATAATCAAACTTCTTTATATGCCACAGATAATCAAACCGGTTATACGGAAAAAATTGAAACCAATAACTATGCAGCGGCAAATCGTTTTGATTTTGGCGTTTCAGTGGCTGTAGGGTTTGAAATTTCAAAATTTTATATTGGAGTAGGATACGACATTGGTATTTACAATACCGGCGCCCAAAAGTTCTGGGATGCCGCCGGTATGAAAAAATATAAACAACACAACATGAATTTTCAGGCTACTGTTGGATATAACTTTTAGTTTATCTCAATAAAGGATTTTGAATAAACGGTTCTTTCTTCATAATGATATCCTTGTCTTTTTCTACTTCCAATTCTTCAAAAATAATGGCTTTAGGTAAAATAAAACTTGTAGGAATACCAGATAGTTTAAAATCATAAGTAGAATTAATATCAAATTGTCTTTTACCTTTTAATAACGTGTTGTAAGCTTGCTGCTCGGAAGCAACGGCAAAAATTCTTTTGAATGATTTTATATTAATGGATGATAATTTTGTCATTCTAACTAAAGTTTCACTACCATCTTTAACGGATATCTTATATGCATAAATAGGTCTTGCCATTTCGTTTTCTGGCATGTATTTACTCATTCCCGGAATCTGTTCCATATCTCTGGAAGCTAATTTTGTGATGATATAAGCATATTCATAATCTTCTTCTTTAGCTAAAGCTAATAATTTCTTTTTCAATTTGTTATATGCCATTTTGTTATTGCTTGTCATTTCAATAACGCCGGCACAGAGAGAGGTTGTCAATTTGTTGTATGATAAAGCCAATCGATTGTGGGCATTGGAGGCATTTATTTTCAAAGAAGGAATACGGTCGCTTAACAGATTTTGAAGAACACCGTCAACAATAAGCGGAGTTTTAGTGTCAACAGAAACACCGTCGGCATCAATATTATAAGCTCCAATCAATACAGTATTTCCAAAATGAGTGGTCTTGTCAATGGCAGAAACGGATAAGTCGCGGGAGATCACTTTTTTATCCATCATGGCTTCCAAATTATTTTCCTGAACGAAATATTTCCCATACCAGCGCAGAATATCGGGGTTGGAAGCAATTTGTTTCCTTCCTGTTAACAAGCCGTTTTTGTTTTCGATAAAGGCATTTGCAAATACTTGCCCCACTGCTTCATCCGACAACATGACCGGGCCACTGTAAGTTTCATCAATAACAGGAGCCATTCGTAATTTTTCAAGCATGTCGGCCATATTTTTGGTCTTTTCTCTCAATACATCCATCGAAGGAATTTGACTCATGTCGGTGAAATAGATGTTAAAACAGTCGGCCAAAGGTTCCCCATCGGGGGCAACGGTTTGAGCAAATACACGAATACAGATAATCGAAAATGGCTGTTTGTATTTAATTCCTTCACTGCTTAAAAAGTAAGCATCCGCTTGATATCCGTAAATGTTAGCTCCCGAGTTGGTAAAATTCGGATATTGTAAAAATAAATTGGAAAGTTCAAGAGCTGTATTTTCTAAATGTGACATCACAATATTATCTTCTTGTCGGTCTTGAATGGATGTTTGAATATTGACCTCCGATCTGTCTGCCAAATTAAGCAGTTCGGGCGATAGATTCTGTTGTTGCATGGCTGCTTTTTTAGATTCCATTTTCTCAGCAGACTGTTTATATGCTTTGTCGGTAGCAAGCCATAAACTTTGACGAATCCCGTTATAATCGTTTTCAATCGGAATAACTATTCCTCCGGAATTATAGCCAAAAAGATCATTCTCGGTTATAAAATTAAGATTGTTTAGCTGATTGTTCCCTACCATAATATTCACTTCTTTATCACGATAGGGCTTTTCTTTAGAAACAATCAATCCACCCAAAGAAGTTTCTACCCAAAACATATGGGCATTGGTAATCAAATAATTGATATAGTAAGGTGATTTCAGATTTTCCAATTTCAGATTTTTCAGATTGTTTGCTATTTCGTCTTGCATCGCTTTAAAAGCTATTTCGTCGAAATTTTCCACCGATTTGGGTTGGCTATAAGGTCTTTCAATGATAGGAGGTCTCCCTTGCTCTTTATTTTTTTTCTGTGTTTCAATCTGTTTGACAAAAAGTGCGGGCGAACAACAACCGGCAGGTACGCCACCCGACTCAGCTCCACAAGTACCGGCAAAATTACCAGGCGTATCACCTACTGCTTCTACCTTCGAAAACATGGCCAACGGGGTTCCTACCAAATCAACCCCACGAACCAGTTCGTCTGGCCGACCATCTACATAAACTCTATAAACTTCAAGCGGCGTAACATTGAAAGAGTTGGGCATGTATCTTCCCGTCATGGTAAAACCACCTTGTACCGTACCAAAAAGATAACCATATTCCTTGCCCTGTGCTTTTGCTTCATTGATTAACATTTGACGTAATTGGGCGTCAGTGTATGGTTTTGTCGTTTCTACAATCAAATTCGATTGTCTTGAAACCGGCTGTTTCCCTGCCTGAGCTCTGGCATGCCCATTTGACAACGGAAAACTATCAATAGGAGTCCTGGTCATTAGGAAGTTTTTTAAAATCCCTTTTTCTACTACTACAGTACGTTCTCCTTTTACACCCTCTTCATCATACCTATAACTTCCGTTCAATGGAATATTTTTATAATATTGAATGGTTGGATCAAAAATAACAGAAATATCGGGATGTAAAATATATTCATTCAATTTTTTCTTGAAAGTTTGCCCGTCGCTTTCTTGCTTCATCCTGGCACCTTCTACCCGATGACCAAATATCTCGTGAAAGAAAACACCGGCTGCATCATTAGACAAAAGAGCTGGTCCTACGTAAGAATCTACTACCGGTGCACTTTTTAAATCTATGAATTTTTGATTTAAAGCAATTGCATCTTGTAAAATAATATCATCTTTCGGAAGATCACCCGGGAAATGAGCGTAATAACTTTTAAACAAAGGAAGTTCCATTCCATCATCTGCTTGCCCTTCCACAAAAAGATAAAGATGTGCATGCGTATTATTTTGTACAATAGAAGTTCCTTCACTATTTACAAAATATTTACGTGAAATAGAAAAAGACAAAGAAGCACTGCCGTCTTGGATATCTTTGTTGGGAGAGAAAACATTAGAATATTTTTTAAGACGAACTTTCCATTCTTCCGCATCAAAATTAATATTGTCAATAGGAGATTCATAGTACTGAACAATTTCTGCCAGTGAATAATCGGGAGATTTATCTTCAGCTTCTACCTTCACTGCTACATTGGCTTTTACTTTTTCATAACGTTGCATGGCATCACGGTAAGTCTTTTCCGTTTCATTCCAAATGATTTGTTCGATAGCCTTTGTATCATTATCTAAAGGCAATATAACCGTTGTACTTGATGAAAACCAATCTGATACATCATCTCTTAATTCATGAAAATTATCCAAATCCGTACTTCCTACTCTGACTTGAACCGTCAAAACTCTTTTCAAAGAATGATCAGAGTAATCTAATTTTCCAAAAGTACAACTGATTCCATAATTGTTCATTTCTTCCACTCTATAACTAAGCAGATAAACCGGGTCTCCTTTTTGCATGAACGCACTCTTGTTTTTTTGAACCTCTTTTTGCAAAATATTGAGAAGCATGTCCTCCTTAGCGCTATTTTGTGCATGAACAATCAAGGGAATCAATGCAAAAAAAAGCATAGATAATTTTAAAAAAAATGTTTTTCGATTCATGATGTTTATTTTTATGATGGGAAACTATTTTGTTATTTTTACCTTCAATATATTGAACCACTATTTTATATATATGAACGTTGAAGATCAATTAAATATTATCCATTTCTCCAGGCAAACATAATAAAATTTATAAACGAATTGTCTCTTCAAAATAAAATTACAAAATATTTTCTTACAAATATATTTATATAATTTTATAAGGCGTGCCGGCTTCGCCGTCGCGTTTTCCACTGCAAGTCCTCATTCCGCTATGCTCCATTCCGGGCTTTTCGTTGCAACCGCTCACGCAGGAATAGGGAAAAATATTCCGTGGCAAACATTTTTTAAAGATTACATCCGACTTAAATTAATGGGAGTCATTTTGCTATAGTATATATTAAATCAAAGACATTGGAATATTAAATATATTTCATCTTACTTTAAATAATTAATAGTATTTTTGCAGCGTTTTTTATATGATTTATCAAACTTAACATATTTTATACAATTTATCAAACAAAACCATCAACTAGAATTTTATGAAAAAGAATATCCTTATTTTTGTTTTTTTATTCTCCTTTTTTTCTGGTTTATCTCTTTTTGCTCAGAATGTTCCCGAGTGTAATGGGAATATTAGCTATCAGGGGTACGATTATTCCGTAAAGCGTTATGATTGTAACTGCTGGATGACCGAAAATTTACGATCCACCCATTATGCTGACGAAACCGAAATACCCTTTGCAAACTATTACCAGAACAAAGAGGCTAACCTGATAGAATACGGTCGCTTGTACGACTATTTTTCGGCTACTAAAACTTCTTCCTCTTCTTTTTCCTTACCACTTCAAGGGGTTTGTCCGGATGGTTGGTATTTGCCTACCTATGAAGATTTTCAGGCTTTGGCCAACCTGGAAGGCGGAGCCTCTCACTTACTGTCATCCTCTTCTGTTTATTGGTTGGGAACTTTGATAGGTCAATCACCTGCCGATGGTTTTAATGTGTTGCCGGGAGGTTGGTACAACGTCACCACTGGAAGATACGAAAATATGTTGGGTAATGCCGCTTTCTGGACCTCTTCGGTTGTTGACGGTCAACCCAGAGTCGTTAGTTTTCAGTATGCCTGTCCCGACCTGATGATGAATACTGCCGAAACTTCTATGGCATTCAGCGTAAGATGTATCAAATACAATGTATGCACAGCTCCCCAATTGGGTAAAATAAACGTTGATACCCTCACAGGTCACACAATGCACCTTACCTGTCCGATTTTATTCGATGGAGGCAAACCGGTTACTGAAACTCAATTTTGTTATACCACCAATCCTGATGGAGTAACCGATTTAATCTGTGTTCCTGCTGTGTTGGATACGTTCAACTCTTTTAGTGTAATGTTTACAGACTTGTCTCCCAATATTCCTGTTTATGTCTCTGCCATTGCCAGCAACAGTGTGGGTAGTACTACCGAACATGATACCATTACCACCCTGCTTGTAGCTCCCACTTTGGGTGAAATTTCTTTTTCCCGTGTGAGTAAAGATACCCTCACCTTGCGTGTTCCCATCACCTATACCGGAGGAGAAATTCCCACAACCGCCACCATTTGTGCCTATACCGATTCAGCCATGACGGCAGGTGAAATTTGTGCTGATACGGTAATGGTGAATTCCTCTCTCTTGCTTGTCACTGGCACCCTTGGAAATTTAACTCCTGACATCCATTATTATATTAAGGTTACCGCTTCCAACAGTGCCAACACAGCCATCACAATTGCCGATACGGTAACACACTCTTTCTGTCCCGGCTTACCCACGGTAAGCGACCATCAAGGACATGTTTATAATACGGTACAAATTGGCAGTCAGTGTTGGACCAAAGAAAATATGCGTTGTACCACTTCTCCTACTGGAAAAAATTGGATACAACTAAATGGAGGTCAGTCTTCTACATTTGCTCCTTACTACGCAATTCTTACTGATACAGTGATGGGATGTCTGTATAACTGGCATGCAGCCATTGACACCAATTTAACCACAGCTGTTGACTGCATTCTTACCGGTTTTTACAGAGGTATTTGCCCAGATGGATGGCATATTCCGAGTAATATAGAGTGGACACAACTAACAGATTATCTGGGAGGAGAAGCTGTAGCTGGAGGCAAGATGAAAAGTACCTCGTCTCTGTGGAATTCACCCAATACCGATGCAACCAATTCAAGTCTGTTTTCTGCTCTTCCTGCCGGTACCTATGACGACACCAATATTAATAACAGTGGTATTAATACCATCTTTTGGAGTAGTACTCAGAAACAGAACAACGCTGCATGGAATCGCTACCTCTATCATAATTACGGTGGTTGTAATAGTGGCTACGGCAAATACTACGGTTTTTCCGTCAGATGCCTTAAAAATTAATCTAAATATTTTTTTGCTTCCCATAGCAAACAGAAAAATATTTCAAAAATAGAAATCGTAATTTAACCTAAAATACCATAACTTATTGAAAAGTAATATACATTCTTTGACAAATTCTCCCGAAAAAAATCGTTATTATATCGCCGAAAAAAGAAATTCTGACATAATCTATAAATTATAATTTATTCAAAAAAGAGCTGTACCTTTGCACCTGCAAAATTTAAAGGTAATTCTTATACTCAAATTGCTATGTTAGAATATATTAGAGGATTAAAAAAAGGAGTTCCAATTGGCCTAGGATACATTCCGGTTTCCTTCACTTTCGGTTTAATAGCGGTCAAAATGGGTTTTGACCCATGGATTGCTGTACTTATTTCACTTACTAATTTGGCATCGGCCGGACAATTTGCAGGAGTTCGACTGATAGAAGGAGGTGCCCCTTTTATTGAATTGGGACTGACCACTTTTGTAATCAATATGAGATATATGTTAATGTCTCTGTCATTAACTCAAAAACTGATTCCCAGAATGCCGTTTTATAAAAGATGTATTCTTGCTTTTGGGATAACAGACGAAATTTTTGCATTGGCTTCTTTGGAAAAAGAAGATATTCAATTTTCTTTTTTCGGAGGATTAATGTCGGCTCCTATTGTAGGGTGGACTTTTGGTACGTTTTTGGGTGCTTTTGCCTCCGGATTGTTATCTCCGATGCTTCAGGGGTGTATGGGGATTGCCTTGTATTGTATGTTTATTGCCATTATCATTCCCCCGGCAAAGAAAAGCCGTAAAGTATGTATTGCCATTGTGCTGGCCAGTTTGTTTTCTTGTATATTTACCTATGTGCCGGGAATCAATGTAATCTCACAGTCGGGTGGAGGATGGTCTATCATCATTTCTGCGGTGGCGGCGGCAGCCATCTGTGCTTCTATCAAAAAGATCAAACGAAAGATAAAAGTAAAGGAGATAGTATCATGAATTATTTATCCATTTGCATGTTAATACTGGCTTTAACTACTTATTTTATAAGAGTGACACCCATCGCTTTTTTTCAAAAAAAGATAGAAAATTTATGGATACAAGATTTTTTATATTACATCCCCT
>JAVWBZ010000018.1:10785-13992 GCA_036649255.1 Bacteroidales bacterium | reverse complement strand
CACCGCCCAATCGTTATCCGATTCAAACAGAAGTGCATCTATTTAATGAGGAATTGCTTCGAGATGCCGTTTCTTATGAACTATCAAGAGGCGGGCAGGTCTTTATCGTGCATAATAAAATACAAAATATCAAAGAGGTGGCCGGATTGGTGCAACGTCTTGTTCCCGAAGCCCGTATTGCCATTGGGCATGGACAGATGGATGGAGAGCAGCTCGAACAAATCATGCTTGATTTTATCAATGGAGTTTACGATGTGCTGGTATCTACCACGATTGTGGAATCGGGACTTGATATTACCAATGCCAATACCATGATCATCAACGATGCACAGAATTTTGCCTTGAATGTACTGCACCAGCTGCGCGGACGTGTGGGGCGAAATAATAAAAAAGCTTTCTGTTATTTGATGATACGTTCTTATGAAGAATTGAATGAACAGGCACGTAAACGATTACAAGCCATTGAAGATTTTTCGGAAATAGGAAGCGGTTTACAAATTGCAATGCGCGATTTGGATATTCGTGGAGCAGGCGATATTTTAGGAGCCGACCAAAGCGGTTTTATCTCAGAAATAGGTTTCGAGATGTATCAAAAAATATTGAATGAAGCGATTACAGAATTGCAAGAAGTTGATTTTCAAAAAAATGAAATGTCTGACAACTCTGCTCTGATGCGAAGAGACTGTTTATTGGAAACCGATTTGGGCGTACTGCTGCCTACCGAATATGTGAGCAGTGTGAGTGAAAGGATGAGTCTTTATAAAGAATTGGATGGCCTTAGAACCAATGAAGAATTGGAAAAATTTAGAACCAAGTTGTTGGATATGTTCGGTAACTTACCCCTCGAAACAGAAGAATTGTTACAAACCATTCCCCTACGTCGCAAAGCGATGGAACTCTGTTTTGAAAAAATTGTCTTGAAAAAAGGAAATTTTACCGGTTATTTTATAGCCAATGTCAATTCTCCGTTTTATCAATCAGAACTCTTTACCAAGATATTACTTTTTATGCAAAAAAATCATCCGCAGGTACAAATGAAAGAAGTCAACAAAAAGTTAATGCTTATGATTCGCAATGTTCCTACTATTAAATCTGCCATGCATTGGTTAAATAAAATTGATGTTTCCTAACGGTTGGCTAATTGGGTTAATTTTTCCCCACTTATTCTATATACGGTCCAGTCGCTCAGAGGAATTGCACCCATGGAAAGATAAAAATCGATGCTGGGCTGATTCCAGTTGAGACAGACCCATTCAAAACGCCCGCATCCACGTTCTACCGCAATTTCAGCTAAACGTATGAAAAGAGCTTTCCCGTAGCCTTTGCCTCGATGTTCAGGACGAACGAAAAGATCTTCTAAATAAAGACCAGCACGTCCTACAAAAGTGGAAAAATTGTGAAAGAAAAGTGCGAAACCTATCGGCACTCCCGATTCTTCACCAATCAATACTTCCGCTTTTTGTTTATCGAAAATCCATTCAATCAGAGTTTCTTTCGTTGCCACTACATCCGATAATAGTTTTTCATATATGGCAAGTTCTTTAATAAAAGTCAAAATGAGAGCTGCATCTTCCCTTTTTGCCATACGGATTGAAAAATTGTTTTCCATAAATAATAGATGATTTGAAAATTGAGAAGCAAAAATACACAAAATTCTGTTGCTGTTCGATAAAATTATATCAAGTCCACATCATCAATTCAATCTTCTCATTTTTCTATTCTCATTTTACATAAATGATTTAAATCTATATATAAATAGGATGATCAGTTTGTTAAAGATGTTTTTCCAATGATCATCATAAAATTTTCCATGATTTTAATTCAAATATCCAGAGTTGAAATCAGGTGGTGGTATTTTGCATTGCATCTTGTGATTCAACGAAATTTTTCTGCTTTAGAAGAGAGTACAATTCCTTTATAACTTAAAGTATAATTATCCTGAATTCATCAAAAAGAACTCTTTAATTCGCAAAAAAATCTTACTTTTGCAACTCCATAATAATAACCAAAAAAAGAGCATTATGCGTCCTGATTTTAGTAAGATTAATTATAAAACAGCCCCTACAAACAAACAAAGTTTTGAAGATTGGGCAAAAGAAAATAAGGTTGATACAGAATGGCTTACAGCTGAACAAATTGCGGTAAAACCAGTCTATGGAAAAGAAGATCTGGCTGGAATGGAACATCTTAATTATGCAGCCGGTATTCCTCCGTATTTGCGTGGCCCTTATTCAACCATGTATGTTAATAAACCATGGACAGTTCGACAATATGCAGGTTTCTCTACCGCTGAAGAATCAAACGCATTCTATCGCCGTAATTTGGCAGCTGGTCAAAAAGGATTGTCCATTGCATTTGACCTGGCTACGCACCGTGGTTATGATTCCGATCATCAAAGGGTTGTGGGAGATGTTGGGAAAGCCGGTGTGGCGGTAGACTCTATTTTGGATATGAAAATTTTGTTCGACCAGATTCCATTGGATAAAATGTCGGTTTCTATGACCATGAATGGCGCAGTGATGCCTATTTTGGCTTTTTATATTTTGGCTGCCGAAGAACAAGGCGTTCCCATGGAACAACTTACGGGAACCATTCAGAATGACATTTTGAAAGAGTTCATGGTGCGTAATACCTATATTTATCCACCGCTTCCTTCCATGAAGATCATTGCCGATATCTTTGAATATACCTCTAAGAATATGCCGAAGTTTAACTCTATTTCCATTTCCGGTTATCATATGCAAGAAGCCGGGGCAACTTGTGATATAGAATTGGCTTATACATTGGCCGACGGTCTTGAATATCTGCGTGCCGGAGTCAACGCAGGCATGAATATAGATGATTTTGCTCCTCGTCTCTCTTTTTTCTGGGCTATCGGAATGAACCATTTTATGGAAATTGCCAAAATGAGAGCTGCACGTATGTTGTGGGCTAAAATTGTAAAACAATTCAATCCTAAAAACCCAAAATCATTGGCATTGCGTACCCATTGCCAAACTTCGGGTTGGTCGTTAACGGAACAGGATCCTTTCAATAATGTAGCCCGTACCTGTGTGGAGGCAATGGGAGCTGCTTTAGGTCATACACAATCGTTGCATACCAATGCATTGGACGAAGCCATTGCATTGCCTACCGATTTTTCGGCTCGTATTGCTCGTAATACGCAAATTTATATTCAGGAAGAAACCAATGTTTGCAAAGCTGTAG